>JAYVRS010000636.1:0-5163 GCA_043776185.1 Bryobacteraceae bacterium
GTCGAAAGCGCGATCCGCATCTCTTTGGGTAACAAGAAAAAGAAAGAAGATGCGCTGGAGAAGTTCTCCGAAGGGGAGGACTTGGACGAGCAACGCATCCGAATCGCGCCGCGTGAGGATCTGCCCGGGTTCATCGCCGCCGCGCCGGAATTGCGAGCGATGTTGGAACCCATGACCGCCCTGTCGGATTCGGTGCAATGGCCAAAATTCTCGGTGACTCCTATGCGAAGGCGGATCGCTTTCGGGCCGGCGAAAACGACTTTCTTCGGGGGGAGCGGTAGTCACTCGACCCCGAAGCCGCCGTCGGCCGCGCCGAACCCTTTGCCGCCGAAAAAGGGCGTTGGATTTCTGTTTAAGAAGTTGACTAACTCATGATGTGGATGAAATTTGGAGCAGACCATGAATAGTTGGGAAGATCGCTGGTTGTATTACGTCGACGATGAAGTGATCCACTCATTACTGCAAGCCGAGCCTTCGATGATGGACGGCGTGCCGGGCATGAAGGAACGAGCGCTCTCGTCGCCGGCCGTCGTGCAAGCGGTAAGTCTGTTTCTCGAAGGTCGCAAGGCCGAAGCGATTTCGCGTTTGGAGAAAGCGATTGTCGAGGCCGATACCGAGGCCGATGCTTACTCTTTTCTCGGGGGATTCTATCTGGAAGCGCAGCGTTTCGACCAAGCCGCGCCCGTCTTTGAACAGGCTTTGGAGCGTAACCCGCGATCACGCTGCGATCTCTATAATCTGGGGATTTGCCGCTATAAACAAGAGCGTTGGGCTGAAGCAGCCGAAATGTTTCGACAAGCCAGCGATCTGGCGCCGCGGGCGGCCCGCGCGGAGAGCTTGGTAGCCCAAGGGGTTTGCTTCCTGCACGAGAACGAGGCCCAAGGGGCGCTCGATCTGTTTGAACAAGCACTAATCGTAAACCCGAAACAGCCGCAAGCTCGTTTCGGCAAGGCGGTCGCGCTGCAGATGCAACGCCGGCGAGATGAAGCGGATGTGATTTATCAGGAGTTAGAATTAGAAAACCCTGATAGCCCCGACTTATTACTGAATCGTTTGTCGATTGCTTTATCCTATGGGAATGAAGTAACGATTCGCGAGTTAGCCGAGCGGTTGCAAGCCTCCAACCGTCCTATCCTCACCTTGGCGGCTCACGAAGCGCTGGCCACGCTCGCGTTTGTTCGCGAAAGATTTGCTGAGGCGGTGAAACATTGTGAGAAATTGACGGAATTGGCTCCTGGTTCGGCCGAAGGTTGGTTCAATCTCGGCGTGGCGCGTCAGCAAATTAACCAAGTCCGCCCGGCCATTGAAGCTTACTTGCAGGCCGTGGAGATCGACCCCACTCTAAAACAGGCTTACGCGAATCTGGGATTTCTCCATCATCAGCGTGGTGATTGGGAAGCGGCCCGTGCGGCTTACATCGAAGCTTTGCAGCGCGATCCGAACTTGGCGGAAGCCCTCTGGAATCTCGCGATTTTGCTAGAGCAACAAGGACATGAGGGCGAGGCGGCGGTTTGTTTCGAACAACTAACTAAGTTGGTGCCAAATTGGGAGGAGCCCTGGTTCCGTCTGGCCACCAATCACTTAGCCGCATCACGCTGGGACGCCAGCGTCAGCGCGCTGGAGGCCTGCCTTGAGTTACGGGCCGATTGGGTGGAAGCGGCCAACGGGCTAGCGCTCGCCAAAGCCAAACTCGGCGACTATGAATCGGCCCGAGTGGTGCTTGAAAAAGTGTTATCGATTGATCCGAAGCCGCAGGTATTGTTTAATCTGGGCGTCTTGCATCAGCAGACCGGACACGCGGAAGCCGCAGTGCGGTATTACCGCCAGGCGCTGGAGCAGAAGCCCGACTTTGCTGAGGCCCTGCTGAACCTGGGCCATGCGCTTAAGGAGATGGGGCAGGCGCAGGCTGCCCAAGAGAGCTGGCGGCGGGCGGTGCGTCTGCGTCCGGCTTACGCCGCGGAATACTTCGCTTAGCTTTAGACTGGGGCCTGTGTAAACTGGGTTATGCGCCTCTGCATACTTACCCTCACTGCTACATTGATCGCCGCTGAGCCCGCTCGCTTCGCCGACCCCGAACGAATCGCGAAGTTGAAGTCGGCTTTGCCCGCCATTGAAAAACGTTTCAAACGCGCGCATCAACAAATGGGCGTACCCGGATCGGCGTGGGGGGTGGTGATCGACGGCGAATTGGTGCTCGTGAAGACGTTCGGCGAGCGCGACGCCCAGTCGAAAGATCCCGTTACGCCGGCGACGGCTTTCCGTATCGCTTCGATGACCAAAAGCTTCACTGCGGCAGCCGTACTGAAGCTGCGTGACGAGGGAAAGTTATCGCTGGAGGATGCGGTAGAGAAATGGATCCCGGAGTTCAAAAGCTACGCTTATCCCACCAGCGATACGGCTCCCATTCGGGTGCGCCAACTGATCTCACACGGCGCCGGCTTCCCGGAGGACAATCCCTGGGGAGATCGCCAATTGGCGATTCCCGACGCCACTTTGAAGCAATGGGTGAAAGCGGGTATTCCTTTTTCCACCGCGCCGGATACAGCCTTTGAGTATTCTAACTACGGCTTCGCGCTAGCGGGGCAAGTGGTACAGAAGGCCTCCGGTATGACCTATCGCGAGTATGTAGAGAGTAAGATTCTGAAGCCGTTGGGCATGGCCGATTCATCGCTTGAGCCTGCCGCAATTCCGGCCGCAGTGCGAGCGACGGGCTATGGGCGCCGCGGCGAAGAGACCTATGAGATTCCGTCACTGGCGCATGGCAGTTTCGGCGCGATGGGGGGACTAGTAACTACCGTTCCAGATCTAGCCAAGTGGGTGGCTTATCAACTGGCCGCATTTCCCGCCCGCGATGGCGACGACGCCGGGCCGGTGCGGCGCAGTTCTCTTCGCGAAATGCAACGCCTACAACGCCAGAGTAACTTCATGGTGGAGCCTACGCGAGCGACCTCCGGTGGTTATGGCTACGGACTGGGAATAAGTACCGATTGCCGCTTCGCCCACATCGTTGGACACGGCGGTGGCTTGCCCGGCTTTGGATCTTACATGATGTGGCTGCCCGAATACGGCGTCGGCATGGTGGCCATGACTAACCTCACCTATCAAGGTCCGGGTGCGGTAATAAGCGAGGCCTTTGACTTACTCGCTAAAACGGGAGGACTGGAGCCGCGCAAGGTGCCGCCTTCCCCGGTGCTGGTTTCCATGCGGGACTCGATCGCCCAATTATGGTCGCATTGGGACGAAGGCGTCTTGAAAAACGTGGCGGCGGATAACTTCTTTCTGGATGGCTCCTCCGACGAGTGGCGGCGGCAAATGGAAGCCGTGCAGGCCAGGATGGGTAAGTGTCAAGCGCCGGGCGACGTAGTGGCGGAAAATCTGCTGCGGGGAAAATTCAGGATGCCCTGCGAGAAGGGCGACGTGGAAGCGACTTTTACTTTGGCGCCAACGAAGCCGCCGAAGTTGCAGATGTGGCGCTTCGCCGCCATTGGCAAGCCCTCGGAGGTGATTCGCGCGGCCGCCGCTGACTATGTGTCGAAGGCCCGTCCCGGGCTGGGCATGTGCCGGTTGGGGGACGCGCTGGCCGGCGATGGCATCCGCCAGAGCCAATTCCAACTGAATTGCGAGATGGGCAAGGCGTCCGTGGCGTTCTCAGTGAAAGCTGAGGCCCGTGCTGACCCCGGCGTCGAGGCTGGGCCACTGCAGCGTGTCCCCGGCGCGCGCTGCGCTCCTTAGCTATAATTCAGGCTTCATGCTTACTTTGCGTTTCGTACTCGTGCTCGGTTTGGCCGCCACACTAGTGGCTCAAGAGAAGGCTCGCGTGATCGCCTTCGGCGCGCATCCGGACGACTGCGACATCGGGGCCTCGGGGCTCGCCGTCCTGTTGGCCAAAGCCGGGCACGCCGTAAAGTTTGTGTCGGTAACCAATGGCGATGCGGGACACCAGACGCTGGGCGGCGGAGCCCTCGCGAAACGCCGCTATGCAGAAACGCAAGAGGTGGCGCGCCGACTGGGCATCACTTACGATGTATTGGGTAACCATGATGGCGAGTTACTGCCTACGCTCGATATCCGCCTGCAGGTGATTCGCAAGATTCGCGAGTGGAATGCCGACATCGTCATTGCGCCGCGGCCCAATGACTATCACCCTGACCATCGCTACACCGGGGTGCTGGTGCAGGATGCCGCCTACATGGTGGTGGTGCCGAATGTCGCTCCCGAAACGCCGCCGCTGCGCAAGAATCCGGTGTTTCTGTATTATCAGGATCGCTTCCAGAAGCCTGCTCCGTTCCGCCCCGATGTGGTGGTGGACATCACGGATGTGTTCGCCCAAAAGGTGAGAGGGTTGGACGCCCATGAGAGTCAGTTTTACGAGTGGCTGCCCTGGGTGGATGGCATGTTGGATCAGGTGCCGAAAGAGAAAGAGGCCCGCCTGGCTTGGCTGGCGAAGCGGCGCGCGCGGGTCATCACGCCCGCGATTAAGGAATCCCTGGTGAAGTGGTACGGCGACGCGCAGACCACCAAGGTTCAGCACTACGAGGCCTTTGAGATCTGCGAGTACGGCAAGCAGCCCACGGAGGCGGACTTACGACAGATGCTTCCGTTCCTCAAGCGCCAATGAAGCAGACCGACCATGACGATCTGCAACGCTTCGGATACGCCCAAGTCCTGCTTCGCGAGATGGGCGGTTTTTCTAACTTCGCGATTTCGTTTTCGAATATCTCGATCTTGACCGGCGCGGTGACGCTGTTCGGCTACGGCTTCGACCAGGGCGGTCCGCTGGAAATGTCGCTCGCGTGGCCTTTGGCGACATTGTTGACGCTAGCGGTCGCGGCCTCGATGGGTGAGTTATGCTCGGCCTTCCCGACGTCGGGCGCGCTGTATCATTGGGCCGCGGCACTAGGCGGTCCGCGGATTGCGTGGTTGGTGGCTTCGCTAAATGTGGTTGCTTGTACGGCCAGCTTTGCGGCGATCGATTATGCCTGCGCGCAATACTTACTGCCCTTGGCCCGCATCGAGCCCACCACCGCAACGCTCTTTGTATCGTTCGCGCTGATCGCGATCACGCAAGGCGCGCTGAATGCCTATGGCGTCGGGCTAGTCGCTAAGTTAAACGACGCAAGTGTTACCGTGCATATTGTCGGCACGCTCGTGTTAGTCGGAATA
>JAYVRS010000637.1:0-1624 GCA_043776185.1 Bryobacteraceae bacterium
TCTTGAATGCCGCTCGCGTTGCCGAAATCGTCATAACGCAGACTCAGAGTAAGGAGGAGATTGGCGCGCAGTTTCCATTCATCCTGCACGAAGAGGCCGAGGGTGGTGGCCTTGGCACCGAAGCGATAACGTCGCAGCTCGCCGGTGAGCGGATCGCGCGCGCCAGCCGCTCCGGAGAAAGGTTGGTCGCGAACCAGATCTAGTAAGTTGTTGAAGTTGAAGGTGGGCCGGTTGTTGCCCTGCGGAAAATCTGCCCAGTCGTTACCCCAGAAGACATTGCCGCCGAATTTCAGGGAGTGAGAACCCTTCACCCACGTCAGGACGTCGCGCCAATTCCAGTTATTTTGTACGAAGAGTCCGCCGCCCACGCCGATACCCGTTGAGCCGGCAATGGAGATTTGAGGAATGCGCAGTTTCGCATCGAAGCCATTAAAGCCCTGCACCCGATTGCCAGAGACGCCGAATTCGTTCAGCATTGTGGGCCGAAACGTGTGGGTGTAGTTCGCTTGAAATCCATTTACGAAGCGATCACTGGTATTGTTGAGCGTGGGGCGATTGACGAAGTTGTCGTTATCAGATTGCGTGCGAACATAACTACCGGAGATACGATCTTTGGCATCCCGAAAGTATTGATCGCCGCGAAAGTTGTACTGTAAGCCATTGCGCCGCGGGGCCCGGTTCCAGGTACCTTGCGCGATCATGGGCAGGTCACAAGGAATATTGGCGGCGTTGGCCGTGCCACAGTCGGCACCGAGAACCTGCAGCGCGTTGCGGAAGTTCGCGTTGGTGGTAATGGGCGCGGACACCGGATACTCACTAAGAATCTTCACGCCTAGCGTGGACGGGAATCGATTCTTGGCCCAATTCACGAAATCAGGGCTCTCATAAGTCTCGACACTGGCGGCTGCGTCAGTCTGCCGGAGTAGCTCCACCGCGCCGAAGAAGAAAGTACGATTCTTGACAATCGGTCCCCCGAAGGCGCCGCTGACATTGTTTCGCCTAAACGGCTGATAGCGCGTAATAAATGGCAAACTCGTCCGGGCCCGCATATCCTGATTGGTAAACCAGTAGTTAGTAGCTCCATGGAATTGATTGGTTCCGGACTTCGTGGTCATGGAAACGACAATGGACGAACCCATTCCCTGTTCGGCCTTAAAAGTGTTGGTTTCGACGGTCACTTCGGCCACCGCTTCCGGGTTCATGCCGAGATTCGAAGTGCCGTTGGTGATATTGGAAGTGACACTAAGACCGTCGACATTATAAGTGTTGCCGCGGGTACTGGCACCATTGGCGCTCATGTTGGAGAAATACTCAGGATTGAAGTTGTCGGAGGCACCGTTCACGCCCGTGACGCCGGGGGCGAGCGAGAGGATGGAGAAGATACTGTTATTGAGAAGAGGAATATCGCGCAGAACCTTCTGGTCCAGCGTGATCTGTTGGCGGCTCTCAGAGGTGTCCAGGGTTGGAGCCTCCCCCGTAACGCTCACCGTGTCGCCGGCCTTCTGAACTTCCAAGTTGATATTGAGATCCCGGGTCTGGCCGGTGGTCAGCACCAAGGCAATGGTGGGTGGGCGAAAGCCAGTGGCCACGGCTTTGAGTTCGTATTTCCCTGGCTCTAAGGCGC
>JAYVRS010000638.1:0-19379 GCA_043776185.1 Bryobacteraceae bacterium
ATCTCGACTCCCATGGTCCGGCGGCGGCAGGCAGGAAAGCAGATGCGGGAGCTAATTGCCCAGCGCGAGCAGACGCGCGGTTTGTTAGTGGCCTTTGAAGGGCCCGATGGGTCAGGTAAGACCACCCAGCGGAAGCTTTTTCAAGGCTGGCTGAAGAGCGAAGGGGTCTCCGTCATGTCGGCGAAATGGAACTCTTCGGCGCTGGTAAAGCCCGTGGTGAAAGCCCGCAAAGCGGCGCGCGCTTTGAGCCCGCGCGAGTTCTCGCTGATTCATGCGGCCGACTTCCGCTACCGCATGGAAACGGAAATCATTCCCGCGCTATGGTCGGGCAAGACGGTGGTGGCCGACCGGCACTTCTTCACCGCCTTGGCGCGCGACGCTACCCGGGGGCTGGAACTCGACTGGTTACTCAATCTCTATTCGCCGCTTTTCTGGCCCGATGTGGTTTTCTACTTTTCGGTGTCGCCGGAAACCTCCGGTAAACGGATCGCCGCCGAACGCCTGCCGTCTTACTATGAGGCCGGGCAAGACGTTACCGAGATGGCGGATCCCCACGCGAGTTACACTAAGTTCATTGGCGGGGTGATCCAGCAATATGACTCTCTCGCGAAGATATTTCAATTTGTCACCGTGGATGCCGAACAGTCGATTTACCATCAGCACCGGCTGATCCGCGAGTTGTTTCAGGCCGGCCAACGCCGCCCCTGGGGCGAGTGGAATCAGGACGCATTAATGGACTGGTTGAGCCAGAATCCAAAGCTATTGGAAACTAAATAGGTATGCGAAGCAAAGGCAAGCTCATCGCCTTGGACGGCAGCGGCAATCCCTCCATGGCCGTCGCCGTCAAGCGCTTGGTGCGGCTTTACGGGGGAACAAAGTCGAAGGTGGGCGTCAGCAAGTGGGACGGTTCGGCTATCTTTTTCGACATCCTCGAAGGCTCGCGAGATATCGCCGGGGCTACCCCTCGTACGCTGTTGCTGCTCTACGCCACCGATCTCGCATTTCGCTTGCGCTGGGAGATTGAACCGGCGCTGGCGGAGGGGATGACGGTGATTGCCGCGCCTTATGTCGACACGGCTTTCGCCTTCGCCAAGGCAACCGGCGTGCCCAGCACGTGGGTAAAGGACTTGCTTTCATTTGCCCCGCGGGTCGTGGCCAGTTATCGGGTTTCGGAGGTGGGTGCTTCCGCCAAAACCGGCAAGCCGGCGGAGAATTTCCTGGAATTCTGTTTTCTCCAGCTGCGGCGGGGTAAAGGCCAATGGGCCACCGGGGACGCCCGAACGGTATTTCTGGAACACCTCAAGACGCTGGAGAGCCGTGGCAAGAGCCAAGTGGCCACGGAGCGTAGTTTGGCCAAGGGTGCCTGATTTGGCCGTTTTGGGTGCCGGATTCCGCTAGTAGTTATATGAAACTTGTATTGCTGACGACGCTGGTGGCGGGTGTCGGCTGGGCTCAACCACCGGGCACGGCCGGCACCGTATCCGGCATCGTGCTCGACCTCTCCGAGGCGCCGGTCTCCGGCGCGGCCGTAGAGGTAACGCAACCGGCGTCAGGTACCCGGCGCAAGGCCGTCACCAGCGACGACGGCACCTTCTCGGTAGGTAGCCTGCCGCCGGGCGACGGTTATGCGGTCACCATCACCAAAAACGGATTTGCCGCATACCGCGCGGCGCGTCTCGAGATCCTCCTGGGGCAAAATGTTTCGCTCCAGGTCCGGTTGGGGTTGGCCACTCAAACCACCAGCACCGAAGTCTCCGGTACTGCGATTGTCGAGCCGACCAAGACGGGATTGTCTCAGGTGGTGGAGAGTACCCAGACTCTGAACCTGCCGATCAACGGGCGGCGCGTCGATTCTTTTGTGCTCCTGACGCCCGCCGTCGTTCCCGACGGCAACAATGGTCTCGTTTCGTTCCGCGGGATCGCCGCCGGCAACCTCTTTCTCACCGACGGCAACGACACCACCAATTTGTTCTACTACGAGAACGCCGGGCGCACGCGCGTCCCGGCCCAGATCTCCCAGGACGCCGTGCAGGAGTTTCAAGTGTCCGCCAGTGGTTACTCCGCCGAGTACGGACGCGCGTCCGGCGGCGTCATCAATACGCTCACCCGCAGCGGTTCTAACAATACCCACGGCACCGGCTACTGGTTTTTCCGCAACCGCAGCCTCAACGCTCGCGATCCTTATAACACCTACAATCCCCCCGAAACTCGCCACCAGACCGGGGCGAGCCTGGGCGGCCGTCTCCGAAAAGATCGCCTCTTCTATTTCTTCAACTCGGAAGTGATGCGGCGCAAGTTCCCGCTGGTCGCTTCCCTCGCCCGGCCGCCCCTGTTCAATGCGCAGGGCACCTTCATCGGCACTTGCGAAGCCACCGCGCCCCAGTGCTCCGCCGCGTTGCGCTTCCTCGATCGCCAATTTCAGGTGCTCGACCGCACCGCCGACTCCGAGCTCGGCTTCGGACGGCTGGACTGGCACCCGACGCCCTATCACACGCTCTCGGCCAGTTTCAACTACATGGATTTCCGCTCCCCCAACGGTGAACGCACCCAAGCCGTGCTCACCGATGGCAGCGGCGTCGGCAACAACGCCAACACCAGCGCCCGCACTCGCTATGGGCGCTTGGCCTGGACGGCCATCAAAGAGCCGAACCTGGTCTTCGAGACTCGTTTCGGCTGGTTTAAGGACCGGCTCTATGACGACTTCGCCAACAACGTGGTCTCCCCCGAAACCGGGCGCGTCCAGATCAGTGTGGCGGGCCAGGGAAACCTCGGCGTCGGCACCGCGTTTCCGCGCCTCGATCCCAGCGAAAACCGTTTTCAGCTGGCCCACACCGTGCGCGGCGGCTCGGGGCGCCACCATTGGAACCTGGGCGGCGACTGGGTGCACACCCAGGACTTTCGCGTCAGCCTCGACAATCGCGAAGGAACCTATCAGTACGCCACCTTCACCGCCTTTGCCCAGGACTTCAACGGCAATACGCTGGCCCGCAAACGATGGCAGAGCTACTCGCAGCGCTTTGGCAACGACCGCCAAAATACGAATGTCAACGACGCCGGCTTGTTCGTGCAGAACCAGCTGCAATGGAGCCGCCGGCTGATGGTGAACCTGGGTCTCCGCTACGACTACGAACACATCTCCCAGCCATCGATCGTTAACCCGGACTACCCGCAGACCGGACGCATTCCCACTCTGTCGCGCAACCTCGCCCCCCGGCTGAGTGCGGCCTACGCGATCAATCCCCGCACCGTCCTCCGCGCCGGCTATGGCCTGTTTTACGCGCGCGTGCAGGGCGGCCTGATCAATACCCTGTTTCTCGATAACGGTCTCAACCAGACCTCGATCACTCTCGACGGAGGCGTCCCGCGCGACCTCGCCGCCGGACCCGTGTTCCCCCAGCGGCTGCCGTCCTTCGACCCCACCCGCGCCTACGGCACTTCCGACCTAACCTATGCGGGGAACAACTACCGCAACCCTTACACTCAACAAGGCGACCTCGGAATTGAGCGCGAATTGGCCACCAACCTCGGCATTACGATCTCCTATTTGTGGAGCCGCGGCCATGGACTAACCACCGTTCAAGACGCCAATATCGGCGCGCTCGGCCCCCCAGCCACTTTCCTCATCGCTGACCAGAATCAGCCCTACATCACGCCGACCTATCTGCTTTCCAACCGCGTAAATCCTCTTTGGCGACGCGTGAATGTCATCGGCTCCCAGGGCCGCAGCTTCTACCAGGCCATGACCATTCAGATGCGCCGCCGGCTGTCGAGTGGCTTTCATGCCACGCTGTCCTACACGCTATCGAAGGCTGAGGATTATGGGCAAGGTGGCGCCGAGCAGAACATCCTCTTCAATCAAGGCCCGCGAACCTTGTTCAATGACGACTATCAGTCGGAACGATCGCGTTCCGCGCTCGATCAGCGCCAGCGACTGGTGGTGGCGTCGGTGTGGGCTCCGCAGCGGCGTCCGGCAGGCAAGTTTCTCGCGTCTGTCTTGGGCGGTTGGCAGCTTTCGCAAATCTCCACCTTCGCCTCCGCGCAGCCGGCCAACCCTGTGATCTTTGTCGCCGGCACACCCTTCCCCGGGGCCGCCTTCAACACCACGCTCAATGGCTTCGGAGGCTCGCCGCGCGTGCCGTTCTTGAAGCCGAACTCCCTCGACATCGACCGCGTCGCCCGTACCGATGCCCGCCTTACCAAGACGGTCGCCCTCCGCGAAAGCTGGAAGATGCTGCTGAGCTTTGAAGCCTTTAACGTGTTCAATCACGTCGCCAACAGCGCCGTCAGCACGCAGGCCTACGAGTTGCGCAACCGGGTGCTGACGCCCACTCCGGGCCTGGGCCAGGGCGTCGCTTCCGCCGGATACCCGGATGGCACCAACGCGCGCCGGGCGCAGGTCAGCTTTCGTTTCATGTTTTAGGCCGAGCTCCTTACGCCGAAACCGTAAACCTCTGCAGCAACTCGGCCACTCCAGGGGCCACCTGGCCGCCCTCGGACGGACCAGGGACAGCCGGGACAACGGGGCCAACCGGCAACGATACGGTATTGCTAATCGCTCCGCGCGACACGATTTCTAGCGTATAGGTCCCCGTGCGGGTGCCCGCCGGAATCTGCACCACCACTTGGTACAACCCGGCGTACCCCGGCGCTAAACCGGCAAACGTCGGGTTGATCAGCGTGGGGCCCAGACGAACCTGTACCGAGTTCACCACCGTGGCCAGCGGTGCCGCCGGCGAGGATTGCCCGGCGCTAATCGCGCTGTTCACCCGGCCGAGCCCCGTTAGAAAAATCGAGAGAAACTCGCCCGGCAACCCAGGCGCGGCCGCCGTCACCAAAGCTCCGCTGGCGTGAATGATGGCCGGGGCGCCGCCAAAGAAGATGCCCGGCGCGGAGTCCGTCACGGTCAACGTCGTGTTGGAGCTGCCGTTGGGTGAGGTGACCCGCAAGGTGACATTTCCAGCGACGGTGAAGGGCACTTGGGCATTGATCTGGTCCGGCGCGACGTAGGTGAGCGGGATGGCCTGCCCGTCCATCGACACTTGCACGCCCAGCAGGCTGGTGGGCAGCGGAAACGACGTAGCTTGCTCTTCACGATAGGCTAAGTTACGACCGTAGATGGTGATCAATGTCCCCGGGGCCACCGCGGGAGTGTACGATGCGGCGTTCACCACGGCTGCTTCGCCCACCGACGGCATCGGCGTCACCACCGCGCGGTCGAACTCGGCTCCGTCCAGACCCTTCGCTCGCATCGTCAGCGTGCCGCCGTCGATGTCGAAACGCATATAGTGATGCACTGCGGCCCCCTTGGCCAGGATCGGTGAGCCGGGAAGACTGAACAAATTCGTTCCGCCCCCGCCCGTAATCACATACTGGGTTCCCGTGCCCGACACCGCCGAAACCCCCTTGCTCAAAGGGACGGCTCGCTGATAGTTATGGTCGTGGCCGGCGATCACCAAGGGGATGCCATAGCGCTCCAGGATCGGCACCAGATGCTGCCGAACCGTGATGGAGACTTCGTCGTTCTCATGGTGGGTTGACGTGGGGTAGGGGGGATGGTGGAGGAAGACAATGCGCCAGAATTTGCGGGTGCGCCGCAGGTCATCCTCCAGCCACTGGAACATCGTGCCCGTGCCCGCGATCGCCCTCTCCAACGGTTCATTGGTATCCAGGGAGACGAAATGAATGTCCCCCCAATCGTACGAGTAAAAGCGGCCGCGCTCGATGGCCGCCACGTTGCTGACGGGGGGCGAAGTAAGCGCCAGATACGGGGCCGCGTTCGGCGTATAGTAGTCGTGGTTTCCGGGGCACAGGAAAACCGGGATGCGGCTCAGCATGTCGCGATAGACGGAAAAATACAGAGCCTCAAATTCCTGGTAAGTGCCGTTAGGATAGGCGATGTCGCCGACATGCAAGATCAGATGCACGTTCTCAGCCGTCATCAGATTAGCCAGGCGCTCCTGCTGGGCGCTGCCTTCTCCGCTGTCACCAAAGGCCAAGAACGACACGGGCCCGCGCGACGCGGTGCGGAACCGCAGTTCCTCACCGGCGCTCGGAGGGGGCGTGAGGTTCTCGCCATCGACGACGACCCGATAGAAGTATTGGATCCCTTCGCGCAGTACTGTGAGGCGGGCCGTGTACTGGTAAAACGGCACGGAGCGGCCGGTTTCGGCGGGAAGAAACTCGCGAACCGTAGCCGGCGCGCTGCGGGCAAAACCGCGATCGGAGGAGAACTCGATGAGTCCCGTGCCGCGTTGCCGCGTCGTCCACATAATTACCGCATGATCGGACCCCACGTCTTGCAGATACGGAAAGCGATCCAGAATAGCGGGCGCTGCGGCGAGCGAGGGGACAAAGGGCACTGCCGCGGCAATCTTGAGCAGATCGCGCCGCGTCGCGGAATTCTTCGCCACGCGTCGGCGTGTTTGAATTGCCTTGCCTCGCATCACCGATGCCAGTCCGCCTGACTGTATTCCCCCAATTTGAGAATACCATCCGGCAAATCATCGCTGGCGAGCCGTTGAACTCGAAGCCAAATCGGCAGTGCCCCCACCGCGCCGTCACCACCACCCGCCGCGATTAGTGCCCTTCGGCTTCTAGAAAGCGCTCCGCCTCAATCGCCGCCATGCACCCCGCTCCCGAAGCGGTGATGGCTTGGCGGTAAATACGATCCTGCACGTCGCCGGCATGGAACACCGCGCGAATATTCGTGCGCGCCCCGCCATGGGAGACGATGTAGCCGTCCTCGTCCAGATCCAATTGACCAACAAAGGGCTTCGTATTCGGATTATGCCCGATGGCCACAAAGAAACCGTCCACCGGCTGATGCCAGGTTGCGCCGGTCACCAGATTGCGGAGCTTTACCCCGGTGACGCTTTTCGCGCTGACGTCTTCAATCTCGTCGACCACCGTGTTGAGCAGGATCTTGATCTTCGGATTCGCCTGCACTCGCTCGATCATAATCTTGGAGGCCCGGAAGCTGTCGCGCCGGTGAACCAAGGTCACTTGGCGGCCAAAGCGCGTCAGAAAATTGGCCTCTTCCATGGCCGAGTCGCCACCGCCCACCACCATGATCTCTTTGTCACGGTAGAAGAAGCCGTCGCAAGTAGCGCAGGAACTCACCCCGTGGCCGATCAGCCTCTGCTCGCTTTCGAGCCCCAGCCAACGTGCGGAAGCGCCGGTGGCCACGATCAGCGTGCGGCACTCCACCCATTCGCCATCAATGTTGAGCCGGAACGGCCGCTTCGAAAGGTCGGCTTCGATCACCGTGCCGTAGCGAAACTCGGCGCCGAAGCGCTCCGCCTGCTTCTTCATGTTTTCCACCAGCACCGGGCCCATTTCGCCCACCGGAAAGCCAGGGAAGTTCTCCACCTCGGTGGTAATCGAGAGTTGGCCGCCGGGCTCATGGCCCATCACCACCAACGGTTTCAAGTTCGCGCGCCCCGCATAAATTGCGGCCGTATTTCCCGCGCATCCGGATCCAAGAATTATGACGTCGTGCATGTGAATTATCTGCTTTGATGCTAGCACTTGGCCCCCTCATTTCCGTCGACGTGAGAAACTAGGGGCGTGACATCTCCACGGCCGATTGCGTTCAGGCTGGTAATTCTGTGGCTGGCGCTCCAGGCGACTCCGGGTGCCGCCCTAGCCCAAACGCTGCCCCCCGAGTGGGAAGTTCGTAAACAGCTCGCCGACCTGGTGAGCCAGACTGAACGGCTTGGCCCGCTGGTGAAAAAGATTGAGCCGGCCAAATGGTCCGGCGCGCCCGAAGCTTACCTAGCCCAACAAACGTCGATTCTCCAACAAATTCAATATGTCTCCCAGGTAGTCGCCGCTTTGGCCCGTCAACCCGAGCGCATGACGTTGGCCCTCGATGTCTATTTCCGCTTGCAGTCTCTGGAGGGGCAAGTTCTCTCGTTCACGGACGGCATCCGCCGCTTTCAGAATCCCGCCATAGCCGATCTGCTGGCCGGCTTGACTAACGAAACCGCCGCCTCCCGCGAACGTCTGCGAGAATATGTAAAGGAGCTCGTCGCGATGCGGGAGCAGGAGCGTGACATTCTGGAGAAAGAGGCCCAACGCTGCCGGAGTCTGCCGCCGCGCGTCACTCCCCTCTCGAAAAAAACTCTCGAGAAACCAAACAACTGAATTAGCTGAACGCCTTTTGAAGAGAGAGAAACAACCTTGACCCCGGTTCCGGCTCACCCCAACGATTCAGAAAAGCCCGCGGTTCGCGTTTCCGATCTGCCATTCCAATGCTCTATCTGCGACGAGCCCTCCGGCCGGATCTGCGTCTATTGCACCAAGGATTGCTGTGCTTTGCACCAATGTGAGCATTGCCTGCGCTGTTCAGACTGCTGCATTTGCCCCACCACCAAGAACCGCGACTGACCAGGCCTGTCTCAGTAAGGGTTTAGTGGTACTGGTTCACCCGGAACGCCGAAGAGGCGATTCGGATCGAGGGCGGCAACAACGCTATGATAGAAAGAGATGTATTCGGAGAATTGCATGAATATCGCGAAGCGCGCCTGTAAAATAGCGTCGGTTGGCTTGATCTTGGCCCTGATAACGGCCTGTTCCAATGATGTCGGGTACCTGCGAAAGAAGTACCTCGACAGCGGCAACAAGTACTTCGGCAACGAGAAGTACAAAGAGGCGTCCATCATGTACCGCCGCGCCCTCCAGAAGGATATGCGCTTCGGCGAGGCGTACTACCGCTTAGGCTTGTCGGAGCTGAAGCTCGGCAAACCGGTCGACGCCATGCGAGCCTTGCAACGCGCGGTCGAACTCGACCCCAAGAATATTGAAGCCCCCGCCCGACTAGCCGAGATTTACCTCACCTTCTACGCCGTCGATCCTCGCAAGCCCAAGGAATTCATCAAGGAAATTGAGGATCTCGCCAAGAAACTTACCAACAACAATCCCGATTCCTACGACGGGCTTCGCCTTAACGGCTACATCATGCTCACCAAGCAGGATGCGAAGGGCGCCCTGGAGTTTTTCGAAAAAGCCAACCGCGTGAAGCCCAACCAGCCAGATCTGGTTCTGGTGCTCGTCCAGACGCTCGGGGCTAGCGATCGCTGGGACGAAGCTGAGAAGCTCGCCCGCGATCTGATTGCGAAGAATAAGAGCTATAACCCCATCTACAACGTGCTCTACACCCGGTTGGTCCAGCAGAAGCGCACGGAGGAAGCCGAAGCGCTCTTAAAGTTGCAAGTGACCAACGAACCCAAAGTCGTCGCGCATTACCTGCAGTTGGCGGCTCATTACTACGTCAACAATCGTCGTGACGAGATGCAGAACACCCTCAATCTGATCATCAACGATCCGAAGACCTTCCCCAATCGCCACCTACTGGTCGGCGAATTTTTCTTCCGGACCAAAGACTTAGATAGTGCCATCCGCCAATACGAGCTCGGTGCCAAGGATCAGCCCAAGGAAAAGCACGCCTATCAGAAGAAGATCGTGGAAACCATGGTCATGCAGGGCAAGAAGACCGAAGCCACCCAGTTGGTGGAATCCATCCTGAAGGAGGATGCGGGTGACAACGAGGCTCTGGCGATGAGGGCGTCCCTCAAGCTGCAAGCCGGCACTCGCGAAGAGGTGCAATCGGCGGTCAACGACCTCCAATCGGTCGTGGCGCGCACGCCGGAAAATCCCGTGCTCCGTTTCAATCTGGCCCGCGCTCTGCTGGCGAAAGGTGACTTGGATGCGGCCAAGGTCCAGTTGCTCGAAGCCATCAAATACCGGCCCGATTACCTGATTGCCAAGTTGGCCCTGGCCCAGGTTTACATCTCGAAGCAGGACTATCAGAACGCGGTGCAAGCCACGTCTCAGGTGCTCCAGTTCGACGCGAATAATATGGCGGCCCGGCTGCTGAAGACCTCGGCGCTCATCGGGATGAAGGAATTCGGCCAAGCCCGCGTGGACCTCGAGGCCCTGCTGAAGCAGAATCCGTCTTTGCCCGATGCTCAGTTCCAGCTCGGCATGCTGAGCTTGGCGGAAAAGAACTACAAGCAATCAGAAACGCTGTTCCGCAGTTTCTACGCGAACTCGCCCACCGATCCCCGCAGCTTAGCCGGATTGATTGAAGTGCTCACCACCCAGCAGCAGTTCGATGCGGCGCTCGGTCTGCTGCGCGCGGAAATCGCAAAGGCCCCGGATCGCAACGATTTGCGGGTGGTCTACGCGAATACGGCGGCGCGGGCGAACAAGTTGGACATCGCCGAAGCCGAGTTCCGCCAATTGCTCAGCAAGAATCCGAAGTCGGCCGACCTGCATCTTCGGCTCGGCGACGTGCTCCGACTGAAGGGTGATTTCGATGGGGCCTTGGCCTCCTTCGCCAAAGCCAAAGAGATCCTCCCCAATGACGTCAATGCCTATGTCCGCCAAGCCATGGTGATGGAGTCCCAGGGCCACGTGAAGGAGGCCAAACCGATCTACGAAAAGATCATGACTCTGGACCCCGATAACCCAGTCGCGCTCAACAACGTAGCGTACTTGATGGCCGAAGAGGGCACCAATCTCGATCAAGCCCTTTCTTATGCCAACCGCGCCAAACAGAAGATGCCCAACCATCCCGATGTCAATGACACCCTCGGTTGGATCTACATCAAGAAGAATCTGAGCGACAACGCTGTTTCCATCTTCCGCGACCTCATCCAACGCTTTCCGGAAAAGTCCACGTACCATTACCATCTCGGCATGGCGCTCTATCAGAAGGGTGACAAGCCGAATGCCAAGAAATCCTTGGAGTTTGCGTTGACCAAAAATCCGGACAACGCTGAGCAGACCAAGATTCGAGAGCTGATCTCGAAGTGCATCTAACCCGATAAGGTCGACGTTAAGGCCCGCCACGATTGGCGGGCCTTTTTCGTAGGCGAGTCTCAACGAATCAAGCACTTGCGGGTTCGTTTCGTCACACCAGCTACGGAAATATCAGATGGTTTGGGGGGGCGGCAACGGACGAGGCAGCAAGATTCGGCGGGATTCCCGGAATTGGGGATCCAGCGAGCGCATTACCTTTTTCACTCGGCTGGGGTAGTCACCGACGGGGTTGTAGGTTCGCAAGAACCCATTCAGGTCTTTGTCCTTGTAGTAACGAATCTTCGCCAGTTGCGCGCCGATCACGTCGATGCTGCGGTGGATGGAAGTGAAGCGAGTGGCGCCGTTGTCCCAGCCGAAGATGTTGTTGTTCGGATAATACTTGCCGCCGCTCGATTCAACGATGGCGATGCTGGGCAGCAGGCGCCAGTCCAGACCATGGCGATCAGCCGCTAAGAGAAAATCTTCCGCCAAGTGAGAAATGGGAGAAGCGCGTAAAATAAAGAAACGTCTCAACTTAGCGAGACGGGTGTCCGGAGGCAGCTCAAAGTAAGCATCCTGGTTGAGCGGAACGGCCGAAGCCCCAAATCCCAAGAGTCCGGCAGCGATCACCGATTTTCGAACCAATCTATTCATCATCATCGTTTTCCCTCGCGGCCAACTCGTTCCTCCCTCAGCCAACTCAACGGCCAAGGAAAGATCGGCGATACACAAGTACCGCTGGGGGATATTGGCAGGTCAACCGAGACAGGAAAATCGTTCCTGCTCTTCTCTCCTAGTTTAACAGAAGTAACCGCGAATGAGGGTAGCCGCCAGCCTGAGAGGCGATGAAAAAGAGAAGAAGGCCGAGCGTGGTTTTAGAACCATCCTCGGCCATTCGCAGCCTCAACGGCTGATGGTTTGGGGGCCGATGGGCCCCCCAGTGGGTCCGCCGCCAGTGGCCGACTTGCCGCTACGGTTCACCGCGACCGACGTGCCCGTCACGGCTCCCGCCACAGCGATGCCGCCGACCACGATGGCCGTGGTCGAAAGACCCGCGCCGGCTGCGGCACCGCCGGCCGCCCCAGCCGCCGCGCCCTTCTTCTTGGCCGCCGAGCCTACGGGTTGCACGCGGTCCACCAGCACGGTGGCCGCGATGCCTTCCAAGCGTGCCGCTTGGTCATCGGTCTTGCCCGCGATCCGGACCTTCTTTCCGACGTACTTGTCGAGTTCGATGCCTTGCAGCCTTACCGTAATCCCGGCCGTCTCATCCATCAGGAATAGACCGTTGTCCCGCTTCTCAATCGTCCCGACCAGCGACATCGTGTTCGCCGTGCCGGCCCCCGCTTTGGGTGCCAGCAAAACGCTACGGCCGGGCATCACCTGCGCCAGCAACAAGCCCGACCGGTTAGTGACCCGCACGGGGCCACCTTCGGCCGAGACCTTCAAACGACCGTCCGTTTCATAGCCCACGGCGGAGCGCGCGCCCCGCGACGGAGCCACGCGCAGCTCGCTCGCGTCCACCTTGTACCCGGCCGCGCCGTCCAGCGAAGCTTCACCCGCCTCCAAAACCAACCGGTCCTGGTAAACCCGGCCGCGTGAATGCGGAGCCAGGTCCAAGCGCACGCCGCCCTCCAGGTGCAAAGTCGATCCGGCCGCCGCCGTCGCCAATGCCGCGCCATCCGGCACACTGCCGCTGCCCGGCATCACCCGCTCATTCATCATGAAGTTACTCGCGCTTACCGCCGTACCAATGGCTCGCGCACTCCCTAGCGCCGGGGCCCGTAACCCCACGGGTGGTGCGGCCTGCGCCGCGACCAGCGTCAGGGCCATGCCCAGCGCCGTCACTTGACTAAGATTTTTCAGTTCCATGCTGTGTGGTCCTACCTCTAATTTCTTTCTTACTATTTCAAAACTGTTACACAAACGTATTACCGGACGGCCGTCGTCGAACGGACAGACCAGTTTCCAAATCACAGGGAATGCTTCCCTTACTGGAGTTTTCGGCAGGAATCGCGTTACTGAGAGGGAGTAAGTGCGATTGGCAAGGACTAGGCAATTTGCGAACTACTGCGCTTCCGCGCAACCTCCGAATAACAAGGGTATGCGCCACCGCGCTGTATCTTACACTGTCCGGCTGTTCCTCCTTGCAGTTAGTGCCGGTTTAGCCGCGTTTTGCCTGACGGCGGCTGCGGCCATCGATTCCCTCGAAGGGCCTCATTATCTCCTCCGGTACTGGCCGGGTTACTACCGCGCGATGGCGGAACGTGAGCCTCAGCACGAGGAGACTTGGCTCACCGGACTTTTGTTGATCGAGCGGGCGGATACCGATGCAATGGTCCGTCTGGCCGCGATATTTGAATGGCGAGGTGAACTGGTTCGGGCGCGCACTCTATTAGTGCTCGCCGCCGGCCACGACACGCGCTATCGAGCCCAATGGGCGCTCTTGGAGTTCGAGTCCCGTCACGCGGACCGCAGCCGGCCCGGCATCTGGAAGTTAGCGCGCCGTTGCTTCACGATGAGTTACGGCGATCGCCGAGCGCTGCTGGAGACCGTTTGGGCGCTAAATCCGCATGGCGCGTGGCTACTCGAGACGGCCATCCCCGACCTGCCCCCGGTCCTCTTCCAGGCGACCTCCTTCCTGATGGAACAGGGGGATCTTGCGGCCGCGCGGCAAGCCTTTTCGCGGTTGATCGCGCAGCCGCTGGGCTCCGAAAGCCGGGCGAACGCGGGCATCGTCGGGACGGCCGAAGAGCGCGCGCATCTGGGGCTCGACCTCGCCGACCTTCATTTGGACCGGCATGATCCAGACTCGGCGATCGGGATCTGGCACGCACTCGAACGCCGCCATCTGGTGGCCGTCGACGGCGGCAGCGAGGCGGGAGCGAAAGTGGTCAATCCACGGTTTCATACCGCGCCGCTCGGGCGCGGATTCGACTGGCGAGTCACCTCCTCGCCGGGGGTGGAAATGCGCCGGACGGAAGGCGGTTGGCGGGTCGATTTTGCCGCCCGGCCGCCCGACCGCGCCGTGTTGTTGACGCAGCGCGTGATTCTCAAACCTGGCCAAATCCCGAAGCCTGAAGTGCTCGCCAGTGCCCCTTCTTGGGTGCGGGCCAGCCTGGTGGATGAAACCACTGGCCGGGAGATGGTCGAGCCCAGCCAGAGGACCCGAGTGGCGCGGCTGCGCATTGAGTATTGCCGCCCGTCGGGCCAGCCTCCGTTGCGCGAGCCACTGGTCATCCGGCAAGTCAGCTGGGGGCGCGCGTAGTGTCGCCCAACGCGATCGGGATCCGGGCTTGGGGCATGGCGGGCTGTTTGTGGTTTGGCACGTTGACCGCTTTCCGACGAGACCCGGCCTGGGACTTGGTGCTCGAAGCCGCCGTCTTCCTGTTGGCCGCGGCCAGCTTCTGGCGAGACGACCGGCTGCGGGCCTGGAGACTGGCGACGTGCTTAGCGGCGTTGGGCGGCCTCGGGCTGGTTCAACTGGCGACCGGCCACACCATCTCGTCGTCCGCCACGGCGCTGGCGTCGATTCGCTGGCTGGCGTTGGCCGCTTGGTGCACTACCGTGCAGCGCGAGTCGAGCGAAGTCCGTGGCCGCCTGCTGGAAGTGACGATCCATGGCGCGGGAGCCTTCGCCCTGCTTTCACTGGTAATGGCGTGGACATCGGGCGGGCGGCTCTACTGGTGGTGGCCGACTACCCACACGGAGGTCTTGGGGGCCTGGGTGAATCCGAATCACTTTGCCGTCTGGGGCGAACTGATGCTGGCACCGGCGATCTGGTTCGCCGCCGAGCAGCGGAGGTTCTGGTGGGCCGCCGCCGCCATCGGCAGCGGGGTGGCGGCGAGCGGTTCGCGAGCCGGGATTGGGTTGATGGCCCTCGAACTGGCGTTGCTGTTGATCTTACTCGGCTGGCGGCGGCGCGACCTGCGGCCGGCCAGAGCCAAGTTGGCCCTGGGGTTGCTGATGTTGCCCTTGCTGGCCGCCCTGCTGGGCGGCGACTCGCTGTGGCGCAAGCTGCGCGACCCCGAACCCCTCCTTTACCGGGACCAGATGTGGCGCTCCTCCATGGAGCTGTGGCGCGCCGAGCCATGGTGGGGCCACGGTCTGGGGACGTTTCAATTGGCTTACCCGGCGGCGGCGACGTTCGATACCGGAGAGTTGGTGGATCATGCCCACAACGACTGGCTGGAATGGGGCGTGGAAGGCGGCGCGGTGCTGGCGGCTGCCATGCTGGCCGGATACCTCTATGCGGTCAACCTGACGCGCTTTGTGCCCTGGCTGTTGGGCGTCCCCGTGGCAGGCTTGCACGCCTTAGTGGATTACCCTTTTGCGCGATTCCCGATGGGCCTGTGGGTAATCCTGTTGCTCACCCTAGCTAGCCTCCAGCACTCCCGTATCAAAATGAAACCGCGCGCGGTCCAAAGCACCCGCATGCCATCTTTCCCCCCCAAAAAAGGATCCCCCGCCCCACTTCAAACCTGCACGTGATCGAGTGAAAACGCGTTACATTTAGTTTCGATCTGTCTTGTCGGATGGGCTCGGGAGAACTATGGACGCAGTGAGTCATCGAAACGCCGAGCCCTTGCCGGACGAAAGTCCGCGTGAGCGGCCAGACGCAGACAACGAATTGCCCAAGCCGCAAAGCTGCTACGCAGCAGGGCTCGAGTGCCGCAGTTGTGTGCGGAATTCGGCGACGAATCTGGCGCAAATCTGCTTGAACTTAAGCTTGGAAGCAGTGCGCGACTCCTTCTTCAAGGTCTATCCAGACCAGGCTTGTCTGCCGATGGCACGCACCTTTGTGCGCGCCTATCGGGCGGCGCAGCCCGTACCCGGTGAATCGCTTGACGAGCAGTTAGACGACTTCCCGTTGCTGGCCGGCTTACCGCTTTAAATCGGTAGAGCCAATCCTCCGCAAAGTCGCTTATCCTCAAAGTAGGTAACGCGAGGAGAATTCGAGCATGCGTAAGTTGTTCCGAGGTGTCCGGGGTATTTTTCTGGGCCTGATCCTGATCCTGGTGGTGGCGGCGCTAGCGGGGCGCTACTTCCGGGGTGCCAAATCCTACAGTGGGCCGCTGGTGCTCGAATGGTCGTTGAACGCCATTCCAGAGGAGGCTAGCGAAGATCCGTTGCGCGCCTTGACGGGGCGGGGTAACGAACTCACGCTGCGCGACTATCTGGAAACGCTCGAAGCGGCAGGTAACGATCCCCAAGTCGCGGGTCTGATGGTGAAGTTGGGCGGCGCGCCAGTCGGCATCGCCACCATGCAAGATTTGCGCGAAGCGCTGCTGAAATTTCGCGCCAAGAAGAAGTTTGTCTACGGCTTCTCCGAGAGTTTCGGGGGCTTGGGCAATTACTATCTGGCTGCCACTTTCGATCGCATCTTTCTATTGCCCTCCGGAGAGGTCTCTATCACCGGGATCTTCGCCGATCAGCAGTTCATTCGTGGTTCGCTTGACAAGCTTGGCGTGCAGCCTCATTTCGAAGGCCGCTATGAATACAAGAACGCCCGCGACTATTACATGGAAAAGAAGTTTACCCCGGCGCATCGCGAAGCCACGGACAAACTCGTCGGAAGCTTGTTCAATCAGCTGGTAAAGGGCATCGCCGAAGGGCGCGGGATGACCGTGGAAAAGCTGCGCGATCTGATTGACCATGCGCCGCACTTTGGGCCAGAGTCAGTGGCGAACCACTTGGTGGATGAACTGGCGTATCGCGACCAAGCGTACGCCCAGGCTAAGCGGAAGGCCGGGGCGGGGGCCAAGTTACTCTACCTCAGCAAATATCACGCCTCCGCCAAGCGCATGAACGAAAGTGGTCCGCGTGTGGCGCTGATTTATGGCGAGGGCGCGATTACCTCAGGGAAGAGTGCGACGGACCCGTTGATGGGCCAGTCCACGATGGGCTCCGACACCGTGGCCGCCGCCTTCCGCCAAGCCGTCGACGACACAAAGGTGAAAGCAATTCTGTTTCGGGTGAACTCGCCTGGCGGCAGCGCCATTGCCTCCGATGTGATGGGCCGCGAAGTGCAGCGCGCGCGCCAAGCGGGTAAGCCGGTGATCATTTCGATGGGAGCGGTGGCGGCTTCGGGCGGCTACTGGGTGTCGATGGACGCCGACCGCATTGTGGCGCAGCCCGCGACGATCACCGGGTCGATTGGCGTGGTGTCCGGTAAGTTCATCATGGCCGGGTTGTTTGAGAAATTGGGCCTCTCCTTTGACGGCATCAAATACGGCCAGAACTCGAGTATTTACGATTCGGGGCAGGACTTTTCCGCTAGCGAACTGGAGCGCTTCCGCTCGTCGCTCGACCGCATTTATGAGACCTTCACCTCGCGTGTAGCGGCCGGCCGCAAGTTACCGAAAGAGCGCGTGCTGCAGATTGCGCGAGGCCGCGTGTGGAGTGGCGAAGACGCCCTGGGCTTGGGGCTTGTGGACGAGTTAGGCGGTTTCAACACCGCCATTCAGGCCGTCAAGACCATCATCAAGCTGAAGGCGACGGACTCCATCGAGCTGAAGGAATTTCCGAAGCGTAAGTCGCCGATTGAAGCGCTGGCGTCCCGCTTTGGCGGTGGCGACCCAGGTGACAATTCCGATGAGGCGGACGTAGTAAGCGATCGCGATCGGCTGCAGATGACCTTGGCGCGGTGGCGTCCGGTGATCAAAGCTCTGCAAGCCGCCGGGGCCTTACCGGGCGCGCCGCAAGGCGAGCTGTTACTGCCTGAGCTGGCTTTGCATTACTAACTACGCGGCTTCTCATGAATGTCCGCTTCGGTGCCGGCCTATACTTACTGATTCTGGCCACGCGGCTGGCGCACTGGCGCGTGCTGTGGGTGGAGGAGGCTTACCCGATGGCCGGCGCGCTGGCCATACTGCACGGGCTGGTTCCCTATCGCGACTTCTGGTATGACAAGCCGCCGCTGGCCATGCTGTTCTACTTACTCTGCGGGGCCTACGATGGTTGGCCGTTGCGGCTGCTATCGGCTACTTACATTTTCGGCTGCGCGGTGGCCGCCTGGTATGCGGCGCGCGTGCGCTGGACGGAACGCGAAGCGCACTTAGCGGCGGCGCTAACGGCATTCTTTCTTACCTTTGGACTACCAGCGGCGGTGATGGCGATTGCCCCCGACTTACTCTTGGTGTTGCCTCACTTCGCCGCGATCGCCTTCGCCTGGCGTGGACGGGCCTTCGTCGCCGGGGTGATGGCCGGGCTCGCACTCGGGATCCACGCAAAAGGTTTCTTGGTATTCGCGGCGGCGGCATTATTTCTGCCGATGGCGGCGTGGCCGCTCTTAGTGCTCGGTTGTTTGCTGCCCGTCTCCGCCTTGCTGGCGCTGCTATATCTGGGCGGGGCTTTGCCTAGTTACTGGCAGCAGGTGTGGCAGTGGGGCAGCCTTTATGCGAGCGATTCGCCCTTGGCTTCTCCGTGGATGGAGGGGCTGAAGCGCACGTTGAATTGGCTGGGTTTCGCGGCGGCGCTGGTGGTGGGCGCCGCCATCGCGATACGGCGGGAGAGCTGGCGCTTCGCGGTTTGGCTGGGACTGATGCTGGCTTCAGTGACGCTGGGGTTGCGCTTCTTCCCGCGCTATTACTTTGCGCTGGTGCCCCCGTTGGCGCTACTAGCCGCCCGTGGATTTGCCCCGCGCACAATGGTCCTCTGTCTCCTGCTGATTCCGGCCGTCCGTTTCGGCCCGGGCTACGTGCGCATGGCAATGGGCCAATCCACTCCCGACCTCGCTCTTTTTGAAGACGACCAACAAGCCGCTCGCGCGATTCCGGCCGGCGAGTCGCTCTTCGTTTGGGGCTATCGACCGGAGCTGTTTGTGCTGACGCGCGCGCCGCTGGGTGCGCCGTATCTTGAAAGCCAGCCGCTCACGGGCGTCTTTGCCGACCGCCACTTCACCTCAGCCAAGCCGAGCGATACTGCACAGACGGCGGGACATCTGGCGCGTCTGGCGGCGACGAAGCCGCAGTGGGTGGCCGATGGGCTGGGTCCGCTGAATGGGGTTTTGGCGCTGGATGGAGTGCCCCAGTTGCGCGAATGGCTGAGCCACTATCGGGTGGCAGGACGTTGGCGGACTTTGATCTTATACCGGCGAGCGGATTAGGGTGGCGGGATGCCCAATGCCGCGAAAGGGGCCTCGATCAAGCTGACTAGCGTCTGCAAAAACCGGGCGGCGGGCGCGCCGTCTAAGGCGCAATGGTCGAAGGTGAGGCTGAGCGTCAGTATGTCGCGCAAGCCGATGGCTTCGCCCATCGCTACGGGTTGGCGCAGAATGCGGCCCACACCCAATATGGCGCATTCCGGGTAATGAATGACGGGCGTGAAGGCGTCGATGCCGAACGAGCCAAGATTCGTGATGGAGAAGGTGCCACCTTGCAGCTCGTCGACGCGTAAGCGTCGGGTGCGGGCTCGTTCCACCAGATCGCGCGAGCGGGTGGCGATTTCATTTAGCGAGAGGGCGGCCACGTTATGAATCACCGGCACCAACAGGCCTTGGTCAGTGTCGACGGCGATGCCAATATGGGCCAGCGCCTGCGTCACGAGTAGCTCGCCTTCCCAGCGCGAGTTGAGCACCG
>JAYVRS010000639.1:0-1623 GCA_043776185.1 Bryobacteraceae bacterium
CTCCGAACGCATATGCGTGATATACACCCCGCCATAGGGGGCCATCGCGGCGGACATATCCACCAATTCATCCGTATTCGAGTAACTATCCGGCGGATAGATCAAAGCCGACGCAATCCCGAACGCGCCATCTTCCATCCCCAGCCGCACCACCCGCCGTAACTCCGTTTTCTGTACCTCATCCAGCCGCCCGGCAGCCATCCCCTTCATGTACTGCCGCAACGTGCCGGCCCCCATAAAGGACCCCATATTGACGCTGCCCCCGTGCGCCTCCATCGCCCGCAGCCATTCGTCAAAGCCATGGTCGCCCGCAAACCTTACCTTGCCCTGCGTCTGCGGCGAAGTGCGGCTATTGGCGGGGGCATTGCTACTGCCCTCGCCCATAATCTCGGTGGTCACTCCTTGCGATACCTTGGCGATCACGCGCCCATCGCCGCTAAGCAGGTACTCGCGCGAATGGCCCTGGATGTCGATGAAGCCCGGCGCCAGCACCAGCCCCGCGGCCGCGATGCGCCGCTTCGCCGTAGCACCCTGCAATAGGCCCACCGGCGTCATCTTGACGATCCGATCGCCAGTTACCGCTACGTCACCGCGAAACCACGGCGAGCCCGTACCGTCGACGATCTTGGCCCCTGAGATTACCAAATCGTAACTCTGCGCCATCAGGCAAAAAGTTGACATCACCCACAGAAAAGTCGTGCTCCGCATACGTTGCAAGGTAGCATAATGGGACTATGCCGACTGCTATCCCCGACGTTGCCCCCGCGCCGTTAACCCAGCTCAGCGAAGAAGAGCGGATGTTCCGTGCGACGGTCCGCAAGTTTGCGCGCGAGCGCATTCGCCCCCTGGTGCGCGAGATGGACGAGCAATCGCGCCTCGCTCCCGGCTTGGTCCGCGAAATGTTCGCCCTCGGCCTGATGGGCATTGACATTCCCGAAGAGTACGGCGGCCAGGGCGGCAGCTTCTTTCAGGCCGTGCTGGCCGTCGAGGAACTGGCCGCGGTTGACCCCGCCGTCGCCGTCGTGGTTGACGTGCAGAACACCCTCGTCAACAACGCCATTCTCCGTTGGGCCAACGAGTCGCAGAAGAAACAGTATCTGCCCCAACTGGCCTCGCGCATGGTTGGCGCTTATGCGCTATCGGAAGCGCAATCCGGCTCCGATGCCTTTGCTTTGGGCACGCGTGCCCAGGAGAAGTCCGACCACTGGGTGCTCGATGGACGCAAGCTTTGGATCACTAATGCCCACGAAGCCGAGCTATTCCTGGTGTTCGCCAACGCCAACCCCGCCGCCGGTTACAAAGGCATCACCGCCTTTCTGGTGGAGCGCAATTTCCGGGGGTTTGCCGTGGGCCGCAAAGAAGACAAGCTCGGCATCCGGGCCTCCTCCACCTGCGAGTTACTGCTGGATGGCTGCCGCGTACCTAAAGAAAACGTCATGGGCGACGTCGGCATCGGTTATAAAATCGCCATTGAGACTCTAAATGAAGGGCGCATCGCCATCGGCGGACAGATGCTCGGCCTCGCGTCCGGCGCTCTAGAACATGCCGTCGCTTACGCCAAAGAGCGCCAACAGTTCGGTAAGTCGATCGCCGATTTTCAGGGGGTCCAATTCAATTTGGCGG
>JAYVRS010000640.1:0-5153 GCA_043776185.1 Bryobacteraceae bacterium
CTTCTTCCGCAGGCGAATGGACTTCGGAGTCACCTCCACCAATTCATCGTCCTGAATGTATTCGATGGCCTGCTCCAGGTTTAGCAACTTCGGCGGCACGAGGCGAATGGCGTCATCCGAACCCGAGGCGCGCATGTTCGAGAGCTTCTTTTCTTTCACGATGTTGATCGTCAGGTCACTATCGCGAGAATGCTCGCCGACGATCATTCCCTCATACACTTCCGTAGTGGGCTCGACAAAAAGCTCGCCGCGTTCCTGCAGGTTGAACATGGCATAGCCCGTCACTTTGCCGGCGCGATCGGAGATCAACGAACCGGTGGGGCGCATCGGAATGTCGCCCTGCCACTCGATATAACCGTGGAACAGCGCATTCATAATGGCGGTGCCGCGTGTGTCGGTCAGCATTTGGCTACGCAGGCCAATCAAGCCGCGCGACGGAATCAGGAACTCGAGGCGAGCGCGGCCGGAGCCGTGATTCACCATCTTTTCCATCTTCGCTTTGCGGATGCCCAGCTTTTCGATTACCACGCCGATGTACTCCTCGGCCACGTCGATGGTCAGCATTTCGAGGGGCTCCATCGTCTTGCCGTCGATCTCGCGAGTGATAATCTGCGGCCGGCCCACCGTAAGCTCGAAGCCTTCGCGACGCATCATTTCGATCAGGATTGCGAGCTGCAATTCGCCGCGGCCCATCACCTTAAAGGCATCGGGACCGCCCGCATCTTCCACGCGAATCGAGACGTTGGTCAACAATTCCTTATCGAGCCGGTCACGCAAATTGCGCGACGTAACCAAGTGCCCTTCGCGGCCAGAGAACGGCGAATTGTTGATGGTGAACGTCATCGCAATGGTGGGTTCATCGATCTGGATCTTGGGCAACGGCGATGGGTTCGCCGAACTGGTCACCGTCTCACCGATGGTGATGCCATCCATGCCGGCCAGCGCCAGCACATGGCCCGGCCCCGCTTCGGTCTCTTCCATTCGTTTGAGGCCTTCAAACGAAAACATCTTCGTGATCTTGGTCTTCTGGATGTTGCCATCCAACTTACAGATGGAGACTTCGTCGCCCAGTTTGAGCGTGCCGTTGAAGATACGGCCAATGGCTAAGCGGCCCAGAAAGTCGCTGTAGTCGAGGTTCGCTACCAGTAGCTGCAAGGGCATTTCCGGGTCCCCGGCGGGCGGCGGAATGTGATCCACAATGGCCTGAAACAGGGGTTCCAGCGTCTCCGACGGATCGTCGAGAGACTTTTTCGCCACGCCAGTTTTGGCGATGCAATAGAGCACCGGAAAATCGAGTTGGTCTTCGGTCGCATCCAAATCGATGAACAGGTCATAGACCTCGTTCAGCACTTCCTGGGCGCGCGCGTCCGGACGGTCAATCTTATTGATCACCAGAATGGGTTTCAGCTTGGCTTCGAGCGCCTTGGCCAGCACGTAGCGCGTCTGGGGCAGGGGGCCCTCGCTGGCATCGACGAGCAGCATCACGCCGTCGACAATCTTGAGCGCGCGCTCAACTTCGCCGCCGAAATCCGAGTGGCCCGGAGTATCGACAATGTTAATCTTTACGTCGTGGAAGCGCACGCCCGTGGTTTTAGCAAGAATCGTAATGCCGCGTTCGCGTTCGAGATCGTTCGAATCCATGGCGCGTTCGCTTTGCGCTTCGTTGGCCCGGTAAATACCGGATTGGCGGAACATGGCGTCAACCAGCGTGGTCTTTCCGTGGTCGACGTGCGCAACAATAGCAATGTTACGAATCTGTTGATTGGCTTTTGAAGGTGGAGTGGACATCCTATATTACTAGGATCGCAGGTCTCGCGCGAACTTGCAGCCCGCTACAATGAAAGTACCCATGTCTGAATCCTTACCTGAGCGGCCTACCGTAGTAATTGTTGGCCGACCGAACGTCGGTAAGAGTACGCTATTCAATGCCTTAGTCGGCCAGCGGCGCTCTATTGTCGGCGACGAACCGGGCATCACCCGCGATCGAATTGAGGGCGTGGTCCTCTTTGACGAGCGTCCTTTTACCCTCATCGACACCGGCGGAATCATTCCGCACGACCAAGCTTTGATCCCCAGCGAGATCTTTCGCCAAGCCCGAACCGCCTTCGAACAAGCCGACCAAGTGATCTTCGTCATCGATGGCCGCGCCGAAATCACCGGCATCGATCGCGAGCTTTCGCAGCTCTTAAAGAAGCTCGGCAAGCCCGTCGTCGTGGCCGTCAACAAAATCGACCATCCCAAGCGCGAGGACCTGGCCACCGAGTTTTACTCGCTGGGCTTCCAGCATCTGTTCGGCGTTTCGGCCGAACATCGGCGCGGCCTCGAAGAGATCCTGGAGCACATCACCGCCGACTTCACCCGCGTGGAGCCCGAGCCCATGGTGCCGCGCGACATGCGGCCCATCCGCGTGGCCATCGTCGGCCGCCCCAACACCGGCAAGTCCACTTTGCTCAATTCGCTCACCGGCTCCGACCGTTCCATCGTCAGCCCCATCGCCGGCACCACCCGCGACGCCGTCGACGAGACCATGGAGCACGAAGGCCGCGAGTATACCTTCATCGATACGGCCGGCATCCGGCGCAAGGGCAAGACGCATGAGATGGCCGAGAAGCTCTCGGTGGTGATGGCCCGCAAGCACATCGAATCCGCCGACGTGGTGCTGATGCTGGTGGATGCCGTCGAAGGCCCCACGGCCCAGGACGCCACCATTGCCGGCTACGCCCACGAGGCCGGGCGTTGCGTCGTATTGTGCGTAAACAAATGGGATCTGATCACCAAGAAGGACAAGGCCGCCTTCGAGGAACGCGTTCGTGACGAGATGAAGTTTTTGGAGTACGCCACGTTCGAATGCATTTCGGCCAAGAACGGCACCGGCGTCAAGCGGCTCTTCAAGTTGATTCGCGAGAGTTGGGAGTCGGCGGGCGTGCGCGCATCCACTGGCGAACTGAATCGCTTCCTGGACTTCTTGAAGCACGAAACCGACATCAAGCTGAAGTACATGACGCAGGTCGGCGTGCGCCCTCCCACGTTCGTCCTGTTCGCCGAGGCCCGGGCCGAGCTACACTTCTCCACCGAGCGATTCCTGATCAACCAGTTGCGCAAGCGCTTCGGCTTTACCGGAACGCCCGTGCGCATCAAGCTAAAGAAGCCTGAGCCGCATGAGCGCTGGAACGCGCCGAAAGACTAGCCGCGAGCCTGCTAAGTTGGAGCTATGCTCGATGAACATGAGTTTCGCCACCACTGTGACGAAGCTCTCGCTGACCTCTTCAAAGCCTTGAACCGCGCCACCGAAGACCACGACTTTGACCCCGACATGGTCAGTGGTGCCCTGCAAATCGCCTTCGACTCGCCCCCCGGCAAGTTCGTCGTCAGCCCTCAGTCGCCTCTCCGTCAGGTGTGGGTTTCGGCGCATTCGCGCAGCTTTAAGCTCGATTGGAATCCCGCGCAACAAGCCTTCGTCCTAGCCGCCACCGGGCAAACCCTCAAGCAAATGATCGCCGGCGCGATCACCACTCAGCTGGGTGAACCAGTCGAACTCTAATGCTCCTCGCACTCCCAGTTGGTCGGGCCCCCTGGCCCGACTCCTCGTCCAGCCGCAACTATCGCCAGTGGGGTGGGCCTCCGGCCCGCCCAGGGCCCGCCGGCTCGCTCCCACGACTTCGCTCGCGGCGGCCTGAGCAATAACCAATGCCCGGCGTCTATCTCTCCTATCCATTCTGCGCGCAGAAGTGTACTTACTGTAACTTCGCCTCCGGCGTCTTTCCGCGCGAACTAGAGCCCCAGTATCTCGAGCGGCTCGCGCACGAAATCGACCAGACCCAATGGGAATGGACGCCCGAGACCCTCTACTGGGGCGGCGGCACGCCCAGCTTGATGCCGCTTGATTGGCTCAGTAAACTGCACGCGAAGCTGCCCGGACGCCCCTGGCTGGAGGCGACCATGGAAGCCGCGCCCGGCAGCCTCACCGATGAACGCTTGCACCAATGGCGCGACGCCGGCATCACCCGCGTCAGCCTCGGTGTGCAGTCCTTCGTGCCTAAAGAGATCGCGCGGACGGGCCGCAAGCACACTGCCGAAATCGTGGAAGACGAAGTGCGCCGGCTACGCGCGGCGGGCCTCGCCGACTTTAACCTCGACCTAATCGCCGGCCTCGCCGGACAGACACGAGAGAGTTGGCGCGAGTCACTCGATTGGATCGAAAAACTCAATCCGCCCCATGTCTCGGTCTACATTTTGGAAGTGGACGAAGACAGCCGATTGGGCGCGGAGATGATGCTGGGCGGCGTGCGTTACGGTGCCAACGACGTTCCTTCCGACGAGCTGATCGTCGAACTCTACGAAACCGCCGTCGAACGTCTCCAAGGCCTCGGCATCGAGCGTTACGAGATCTCGAACTTTGCCCGGCCCGGCCACCAAAGCCGGCACAATCTCAAATACTGGCAACTGACGCCCTATCTCGGCTTCGGTGCGGATGCCCATTCCTTCGATGGCCGCGAGCGTTGGCAGAACGTCGAGAGCGCCCAAGACTACGTCGCCCACCACCAGACGATGGAACGTGAAGCGGCGCAACCTCAGCAGGAACGCTTCTTCGTCGGGCTGCGCCTAATGCAAGGCATGGAGCCCACGCCGCAAGAGTGGCAGCACTACGCCGAGCCCATTGGTCGCTTCATAGCAATGGGGCTGCTGGAAAAAGCGGGCACGCGAGTGCGGCTCACCTCGCGCGGCGTATTACTCTCAAACGACGTCTTCCAGGAATTCCTCAGCTGACGACCCAACTGCACACGTCCGACAACGCCACGTTGCCGCCGCACAATACCAGCACCACATGGCTACCAGGCGTGAAGTTCCCTCGCAGTTCGTCGGCCGCGGCCAGCGTACAGGCCGCCGCCGGTTCGGCGAGCACCTTAGCCCGCTCCAACAGAAAGGCCATCGCCGCAATCGCCGCCGAATCAGGAACCACGGTGACGCTCTCCACATGCTGCTGCACCAGCGCCAGCGTTCGTTCCGTCACGGCGGGCGCGCCCAGCGTCTTCGCGATGGAGGTGATCGCCGGCAACCGCACTGGCTTTCCCGCCGCCACGGCCTGTGCCATCGCATCGGCTCCCACGGTCTCGACACCCCAAATACGAATTCGTGGATTGAGAGCCTTGGCC
>JAYVRS010000641.1:0-1620 GCA_043776185.1 Bryobacteraceae bacterium
CTCTATCAACCCATCAGCCGCTGGCACCTCTCACCCGGACTCACTTCAAATAGAAAGTGCCATCGCCCAAGGTGAGAGCGAACTCCGCAAGCCCTTCCCAAGGCTAACGCCAACGCCTACTTAGCCAACGGCATCGCTAAGTCCGAAGCTGTGCTAAGGCTCTACCTCCGTTATGACGCCCAACTCCATCACCATTATCGTAACTGCCTCAAAGACCTCCGCGATTTACAAGCCTAACGCCTCTCTCCAGACGACTCACCGAACGATCTAGAGTTCACGACGATTTCAAAATACGATCCACGACGGATCAAATCTGGCGCCCCCAACTATTCGCCCACTAAAGACGAACTTGGTGCCGTCCATCAAGCCGTCCTCGATTGCCTCGTCGCGCATCCCCAGTTACGCGACTCTGTCGTCGCTGCCGTCAGCAAAGTCAGCGCAGACCACCGAGGCTGGCGAAATCCTCAGCCTTACAAACTAATCACTTACCCTCTCTGGTTCCCCACCCCTGAACCGGCATGTAGGACAGGCCCCGAGCCCGTCACCTCTTGGTGCTTTATGGATTTTGCATACCCGCCTGCCGATGTTAGGACGGGGGCATCGCGTGGGCGGGTCAAGAGCCGCGGCGAGCGGAACGTGTCAGAATTTCAGGTACGATGGGCAACGTCGGGCTATGAGCGGAAGCATGATGAAACGGTCGATGTCGCTGGCTGGCGTCCTGCTGGCCGCAGTCAGCGCGTGGGGGGCCCCAAGCGTGGGGTGGCCGGGTTGTGCGGGTTGCCACAACCAGAAGAAGGCGATGGGTGGGCTGGACCTGGCGGCGTTGCCGTTTGACCTCGCCAATCGAGCGACGCGGGAGCGGTGGATTCGCATTCATGACCGGGTGCAGAAGTTCGAGATGCCACCCAAGGGCGTGGTGTTTCCGGCGGCACAGCGGGCGGCGATGGTGAAGCAGTTGGCGACGGCGATCCACGGGGCGGACCAGGCGGAGATTGCCCGGCAGGGCCGCGGACCGATGCGGCGCCTGAATCGCGATGAGTATGAGCAGAACCTGCGCGACGTGTTGCAACTGCCGCATTTGGATCTGCGCGACATGCTGCCGGCCGATCGCGAAGAGTATCACTTCAACAAAGTTTCTGAGACGCTCGATATGTCGCGCGTGCAATTGGCAGCGTATCTGGATGCGGCGGAGGTGGCGTTGCGCGCGGCGATGGTGCGGGAGGCGAGCGCGCCGGCGGTGACGAAATTCCGCGCGCTGGGTACGGCGTTGTTCCCCGGCGCTAACAACCTGGGCATTCGGGAGGCGATGTTCTTTGCCCGGGAGGGGAAGCGCGTGGAAATGAGTCAGAAGGAGTTCCAGGCCTTGAGCAAGAGCCCGGCCAATGATCCCACTTTGGAAGTTGCGTTTTTCCGCTCGGCCGGATGGCCTTACGCGGCTTATCCGCAGGGCTTTGCGGCGAAGTATTCCGGCGAATACCGCGTGCGATTTTCGGCGCGGGCCGTTTTGCAAACCGAGAGTGCGATGCTGCAGAGAGCGACGCAGCCGCAGCCGATGATCCTGCGGTCGCGCAAGCCCACTAGCCACGACATCGCCGAAGATGTGCGGGCCACGGGCGGCCT
>JAYVRS010000642.1:0-5144 GCA_043776185.1 Bryobacteraceae bacterium
GTTCTCCGGCGGCGAGATTAACGCCAGTTACAACTGCCTGGACCGGCACCTGGCCAACGGGCGCGCGGACAAGATCGCCATCGCCTTCGAGGGCGAGCCTTGTGACGAGCGGCTGATCACGTATCGGGAACTGCACCGGTTGGTCGTTCGCTTCGCCAGCATCCTCAAGGCTCGCGGACATCAGGCCGGTGACCGGGCCATCATTTACATGCCCATGATTCCCGAAGCCGTGGTGGCTATGCTGGCTTGCGCGCGCCTGGGCATCATTCACTCGGTAGTCTTCGGCGGCTTTTCGGCGGAAGCGCTACGAGCGCGTATTGAGGATTTGGGCGCCCAACTGGTGGTGACGGCCGATGGCGGATGGCGTCGCGGCAAGAAGATTCCGCTGAAGTCCACGGTAAACGAGGCCTTGGAAGGCTGTGAATCGGTCCGCGACGTGATCGTCTATCACCGTACGGGCGGCGAAGTGAACATGATCGAAGCGCGTGACCACTGGTGGCATGAACTGGATGCGTCGACGGCGACGGACGATTGCCCGGCCGTCCCGCTCGACGCCGAGCACCCGCTCTTCGTGCTCTATACGTCGGGCACCACCGGCAAGCCCAAGGGCATCCTGCACACGACCGGCGGCTATTTGCTGCACACCACGATGACGATGAAATGGGTCTTCGATTTGAAGGAGAGCGATATCTACTGGTGTACGGCCGACATCGGGTGGGTGACCGGCCATAGTTACATCGTGTATGGGCCGCTTTCGGCCGGCGCGACCAGTGTGATGTACGAAGGGGCGCCCGATTTTCCTAACTTCGACCGCTGGTGGAGCCTGATTGCGAAGTACAAGGTGAATACCTTTTACACTTCGCCCACCGCGATTCGCGCGCTGCTGAAGCACGGCGACGAGTGGCCCAAGGCTCACGACTTGTCGAGTCTCCGCTTGCTGGGGTCAGTGGGTGAGCCGATTAATCCGGCGGCGTGGATCTGGTATCACCATGTGATTGGCGGCGACCGTTGCCCCATCGTCGATACGTGGTGGCAAACGGAGACGGGTGGCATTCTGATTGCGCCGATGCCGGGCGCGGTGGCGCTGAAGCCGGGGTCCGGCACGTTGCCCATGCCTGGGGTGATCGCCGAGGTGGTGGACGTGCATGGTAAGCCAGTGGAGGCCAATCACGAAGGGTTCCTGGTGATCAAGCGGCCGTGGCCGGGCATGCTGCGCACGCTATGGCGCGACCCGGAGCGTTATGCGGAGGCCTATTGGAGCCGCATGCCGGGGATTTACTTTACGGGAGACGCCGCGCGGCGCGATGGAGACGGCTACTTCTGGGTGCTGGGACGCGTCGATGACGTGATGAACGTCAGCGGCCATCGGCTGAGCACGATGGAGGTGGAAAGCGCGCTGGTGCACCATCCGGCGGTGGCGGAGGCGGCCGTGGTGGGTAAACCGCACGAGATCACGGGCCAAGCCGTGGTGTGCTTTGTGTCGCTGAAGGCCGGGCACTGGAATCATGAAGAGCTCGGCAAGGAGTTACGCAACTGGGTGGCTAAGGAGATCGGATCGTTTGCGCGGCCCGAAGAGATCCGGTTCACGGAGAGCTTGCCGAAGACGCGGTCCGGTAAGATCATGCGACGGTTGCTGCGCGAGCTGGTGACGTCGAATACCGTATCCGGCGACGTGACGACGCTCGAAGATTTAGGCGTCATCACGCGCCTGGCCGCCCAAAACGACGACGAGGCCTAACCGATATATGTCTGTTCCAGTTACTACACTGATTAATCACTTTGACTACACGATCTGGGCTACTGAAAAGATTCTTGATTCGGTACACCAGCTGAACGACGAGGAGATCCGCCGCGACCTCAACGTGTCGCACGAGAGCGTGTTGCATACCTTGCAACACATCTATTACGCTGACCGGGTTTGGCTGGCGCGCCTGAGTGGCCGTCCCATAAACACGTTTGCCGACGACGGCGACGGGCCAGACCTGACGGAACTGAGCACCGTCTGGCCGGCCCTGTTGAATGAGTTTCGCGAGTTTGTCGCGGGCCTTACGGATGCGGCCAGCCAGGATCTTTTCAGCTATCACAACTTACAGGGTTTGGAAATGACACTTCGCCGGTGGCAGGCCATTCTCCATGTGGTGAACCACGCTTCGATCCATCGCGGCCAGATCGTGTCGATGTTGCGGCAATTGGATAAGCACCCGCCGTCCACTGACCTCGTTTACTTTTACCTACGCTAGCGGTGGGGGAAGAATTGGGGAATGGGGAATATTGTGTGGCGATTCATCACATTTAACCTTTTCTAAAGCAAAACGTGTCCCCAAATTCACAAAAATAGCGCTTACTTACTAGAGCCACCCATTCGCCGCCGGCATCGAGACCGGCGCAAACATCAACGGATGGAAGGCCAGAGGAGTACTGATGCAAGACCCAATTCTGTTTTGGAATGAAGTCGCCATGGAGGCGAATCGGGAAGACCACACCGGTTCGATGATTGGCGAAAGCCAAGCGGGCCCGACGCTGAGTTCGAGGGCGATCTGCCTAGTGCATCTGGCGATGCACGATGCCTATTTCGCCGTGAATGGAGTGTTGACGATCCCTACTCCGACGACGCCGAAAGCGCTTTACCTCGCCAGCCCACCCGTGTTCACGGGGGTAAATAGCGCAGTGACACGTTCGGCATCTGTCAGCGGTGCCGCCGCTACGATGCTCGCAACGCTTTACTCCTTGCAACGACCATTCGTCGAGGCTAAGGTGGCTGAGATCTGCGCGATCAACGCCACCGACGATGCGGCTTTTGAGTTCGGGCGGAGGATCGCCAAGGCGATTTTGGCGTTACGAGGAGACGACGATAAGGTAACTCCGAAGGACGAAGACCATGCGTCGTCACCCGGCAGATTCCGGCACCGCAAGGACCCTTTTAACCCTACTCAACCTTACCTGGGCGTGGCGTACGGTAAGCTGAAGACCTTCGCGGTCAGCGCCTGGCAGTCACTCGCTGCTCCGCCGACGGGGGCAGCTTACCAGACCGACCTAAACGAGGTGGCGAAGAAAGGCGGAGCGCCGGAGGCCAATGGCACTAACCGAACGGCGGACGAGACGATGATCGGCTATTTCTGGGCGTATGACGGGCCCATGAAAATCGGCACGCCGCCTCGTTTGTACAATCAGATTCTCCGCGAAGTGGCAAAAAACCTGGGTAACACTGAGGTGCAGAACGCACGCTTATTTGCGTTAGTGAACTGCGCCATGGGAGACAGCGGAATCCACGCCTGGCATTACAAGTATTGCTACGATTTGTGGCGACCCGTGGTCGGGGTTCGCGAAGCAGACTCGGCGACCGGCCCAGCCGCCTTGGCAGATCCGACTATCAACGTACCGTGCAACCCCTATTGGCGGCCGCTGGGCGCGCCGCGCAGCAACGAGTTGCGTCCACACTTTACGCCGCCGTTTCCGGCGTATCCGAGTGGCCATGCCACGTTCGGAGGTGCCGCGTTTGAAGCCATGCGGCTGTTCTATCGCGATCAGCAGGCGCTCACTTTCACGGACACGCAGGATGATGCCATTGGCTTCCAGTTCGTGTCGGATGAGCAAAATGGCCGGACGACGGACGGCGACGGCTCCGTGCGCACGCGTCATCTGCGTAAGTTCAGTAGCTTGGCGGCGGCGATGTATGAGAACTCAGTGAGTCGCATATTTCTGGGCGTTCATTGGCGGTTCGATGGCACCACCGGAACCAACGCCAAGAAGATGTTGGAGGCCACCGATAACATCGGCGGCGTTCCGCTCGGGCGAGCCATCGCCCGGGATATCTTCAACAGTGGCATGAGGCAGCAGACGGTGCCGCCGACGGCACCGGGCGGCAGTTGCCTTTAGCTTCCGCAAAGTAGGTTTTTTGGGCCGTCGGTTCACCCAATGAGGATGAATCGACGGCTTTGTGCGCGGTAGCATGGGTTAACCGAATGAAACCCGCGCGTCCCAGTATCCTAACGTTGAACGGCGGGTCATCGAGCATCCGGTTCGCGATTTATGAGGCTGGTAAAGCGCCGGCTTGCCTGATGCACGGTAAGCTGGACCGGGTTGGTTTGAGCGGGACGACCTTGGTGGTGGGTGAGACGGTGATGAGATGCCCACGACTGGACCACCGCGCGGCGGTGACTTTTCTGATGGATTGGCTGGAGGCACAGCCGGTATTTGCGCCGGTAGTTGCGGTTGGCCATCGCGTGGTACACGGCATGCGGCACTCCGCACCGGAACGGGTGACACCGAAGTTGGTGGCCGAGTTAAAGCGAATCTCGCCCTATGACCCTGACCATATGCCCCACGAGATCGGGTTGATCGAGGCAGTTAGCCGGCGTCATCCGCAGCTGCGTCAAGTGGCTTGTTTTGACACCGCTTTCCATCGCACCATGCCGCCCGTGGCCAAACTACTGCCCATTCCGCGACGTTTGGCGGCCAAGGGCATCGAGCGCTATGGCTTCCATGGGCTTTCTTACTCTTACTTACTGGAGGAACTGAGTCGCGTGGATCCCGTGGCCGCAAAGGGCCGCGTGATACTCGCGCACCTCGGGAGCGGGGCCAGTCTAGCGGCTGTGATTAATGGCCAGAGCATCGACACCACCATGGGGTTTACTCCCACCGCCGGCCTCGTGATGAGCACTCGCACGGGAGACTTAGATCCGGGTTTGTTCTACTATCTGGCGCGTACCGAGGGCATGACCGCCACACAGTTTCAGCGCATGGTGAACCACGAATCCGGGTTACTCGGCGTCTCCGGTACCAGTTCGGACATTCGCGACTTATGTGCTCGTGAAGCTACCGACGCGAGGGCGGCGGCGGCGGTGGAGCTGTTCTGTTATCAGGCGCGCAAATACATAGGGGCCTTCGCGGCCGCCCTGGGCGGTCTGGATACCCTCGTCTTTTCGGCCGGCATTGGGGAGAACTCAGCGTTGATTCGCCAACGGATTTGTGCGAGGCTCGGCTTCCTGGGTATCGAACTAGACCAGCAGCGCAATCGTCGGCACGCCGCGCGGATTTCGAAGGACCGCTCGTTGGTAGCGGTGCGCGTGATTCGGACAGATGAGGAACTGATGATTGCCCGGTCTGTCAGCCGGACGTTGAAAATTGAATCAAGATAGAAGGTT
>JAYVRS010000643.1:0-1619 GCA_043776185.1 Bryobacteraceae bacterium
CCGCCCTTTCGCTCAGCCCCACCCGCACCCACATCGTCCTGATCGACTCGTTGACGCACCCCAGCATTGCCGACCTATCGCAGCCCATGCTGCGCTTGGCCGGCTTCCGCATCGATCCGCTTTCGAATGGTCCGCACCTCACCGCCTATGGTACGGCCCTCACCTTGAAGCGCCTGCCCGACGGGAACGAGCTGAAAGTCTCGTTGCCCGCGAACGCCAAGCTCGGCACGCCCAGTTGGAGCGCCAACGGACAATCGATCGCCGTGACCAACGCCACTCCCCACGGCACGGAGTTATGGGTGATCGAGGTCGCCACTGGCAAAGCCAAAAAGCTCGACGTCGCCGTCAACGCCGCCATGGGCCCGGCCATCGACTGGCTGCCGGACCACCGTACGCTGCTGGTGAAGACCGTGCCCAAGAATCGCGGGGCCGCGCCTCGTGACGTCGCCGCGCCCACCGGCCCGATTATTCAAGAATCGGGCGGCAAAGCCGGCCCGGTGCGCACCAACCCCGACGCCTTGCACAACCCCCATGACGAAGCGCTGTTCGACTACTATGGCCGCGCCCAGTTGATGCTGGTGGATATCGTCACCGGGGTCGCCACGCCGAGCGGCGCCGCCGACATGTTGGCCAACGTCGCCCCGTCCCCGGATGGCCGGCACTTTCTGGTCACCCGGCTGGTGAAGCCGTACTCTTACCTGCACGACGCCAACGAATTTCCGAAGCAAATCGACGTGGTGGACCAGAAGGGCGCAGTGGTCCACACGGTGGCCAAGCTGCCACTGGCGGAGCGCGTGCCGATCGGCGGCGTGATTGCTGGCGCGCGGCAAGTGCGTTGGCATCCCGCCGAGCCGGGCTCGCTAGTGTGGGTGCAGGCGCTCGATGGCGGCAATCCTAAGGAAAAGGTGCCGCATCGCGACCAGCTGATGTACTATCGCCCGCCCACGCGCATGGCGCCCGTGCCCCTTACCCAAACCGAGCATCGCCTGACGGCGGTGCAGTTCTTCGGCAAAGGCAAAGGCTTTTTGGTAACCGACTATGATCGCGATCGCCGCTGGCAGCGCACTTTTCTGGTTAACGATGGTCTGGTTAACGATGGTCTGGTGAACGAAGGCGCACCCAAGCTGCTCTTTAGCCGCAACATCCAGGATCGTTATAAGGACCCCGGCGTGCCCGTGATGAAGGCCGCCGACGGGGAAATTCAGGAAGCGGCCGGGCAGATGTTCTTAAATGGCACCGGCGCATCGCCCCAAGGCGACCGGCCGTTTTTGGATCGCTTCGAGTTGGCCACGGCCAAGGCGCAGCGCCTCTTTGAAAGCGCGCCCGGCAAGTACGAAAGCGTGGTGGGCGTGCTGGACGACGCCGGCCAGCGACTGCTGATTCGCAGCGAGAGCCCCACTTCGCCGCCCAACTACGCCATCCGCGAAGCCGACGGCAAGCGAGTCGCCGTGACCAACTTTCCTGACCCGGCGCCTAGCCTGCGCGGCATCACCAAGCAACTGGTGACTTACACGCGCCCGGATGGCGTGCCACTCTCCTTCACGCTGTATCTGCCGCCCGGCTATCAGGCGGGCACGCGCCTGCCGGCCGTCGTGTGGGCCTATCCACGCGAGTATAAC
>JAYVRS010000644.1:0-1617 GCA_043776185.1 Bryobacteraceae bacterium
ACCGGCGCCATCACTTACGCTACGGCGACGGCTGGCTTTACGGTCAACAGCAGCACGGGCGTGGTGTCGTCTACCTCCGGAAAGGCGGCGGGCACTTACACGGTGATCGTCACGGCCACCGACGGCACGGCCGCTCCGGGAGCGTCCGGCGTCGCAACCGGAACGATTAGCTTCTCGGCGACGGTTCTCTAACTTCTAGCTAGACTGGTTACCAGCGAACTGTCACCGACGGCGGCGGGAGCCCAAAGCTCCCGCCGCCGTCTTCTTTTTTAAGCGAACGGTTTTAGCGAACGCGGGCTGGTGAGTTGGCCAGCTACGGCAAAGCGGGACAAGCCCGCAAGCAGGCCTGGCAGGCGTCAGTAGCGGACCCGGCGGCGCAAGCGGCGCTACATAGCCGCTCGCAGTTCTTGGCACGACGGAAGCGCGCCATCGCCTCGTAGAGAGCTTTTCTGACGCGGTTCATCACTCCGGCCGGACGGTGCACGGCCAAGGCGTGCCACGAATTGAACGCCAGCGATTCACAGCGTTCATTGAGCGACGCGGTGTTGGCCGTTGGATCGGCCTTTAGCTCGATGGTGCCACGATGACGAACGGCGAATCCGACTCTTTCCATTCGACCGTGGTGTCTTCAATGGGCATATTTTTCCCACTTACTTGCAGTTGGATGGCGAAGTCAAACTTAGCGCCTCCGGCCTGGGCTTGTTCGGCTAGTTCCAGCCGTAACTCGTCGAACCGATTCTGGTCATTCAGCGTGACTTTTCGTACCCGGTTAGTGGCATGGGGCAAGAGGCTATATTTGACATAACCGTTCGATCCGAACGCATAGGAAGAGGCGCTCCAGTAACGCGTAGTTACTAAGCTCGGCGGCGGCGGCTTCTGGGCTAGGGTGCCCAATAGTAACTCGCGCAGGTGCCAGGTGAGCGGATTGCGCTTCCCAATAAAATAGTCGCCGGGCTGGCCGGCGGCCAGCAGCTTGTTGAACTGGGTGTAGCCTTCAAGCGTCCGGATGAAGAAGACCGGGTTGTTCATCATGACAAAGTCCTGGCTGTCGCGCTCGGAGGGGAGGAGTTTGGGGCCGGGGACGCCGAAGACCTTCACGGCCACGCCGCGCACATCTTTGACGGCATCGGGACGCAAGTCGGGCGCGCCGCTAGAGAAACGGATTACGGCTTCGTAGTGCGCCGGCGTGGCGAACAGGCCGACGGCATTTTGGTCGGCTACGGGTTGCACCGTGAACGTGGCGGCGACGCAACCGTGGGCCTTGGAATGGACGTCGCGCCGGTAAGTGGAGGTGCTATAGCCGGGCGCGGTTTGGGCGTTGGTGGCCGTGGGCGGCGGCGGATTCCCCATCAGTTTGGCGCGTCTCTGAATGGAGTCGTCGATGGCCGCGGCGATGATTTGGGCGGTCTGATAATCCTCATTCGCAGAGATCACCTCGCCCATGGGTGCCCCTGTACCCTTTACATCAGAGCTCAAATGGGGTAACTCAGGAGAGCTAGCCGCGTCGGCGAGAGAGCCAGGGTGCCCCAAGCGTTTAGAGCGCCTAAGTCGGACATGCGCCTCGCCGGCGAGGACCGTGGAGCAAGACCCGTAGGGAGTTTCGCGCGCAAAGCGCCA
>JAYVRS010000645.1:0-5125 GCA_043776185.1 Bryobacteraceae bacterium
GCTCGCGAATACGGCGGCACCTTGGCGAACCGTTCGTTTGGTGGCGCGCAAGTCTCGCGAACTTTCTATGCTCGCGGCCAGACCGGGCAGCAGTTGCTGTTAGGGGCCTATCAGGCGCTGGAACGCCAAATCGAGGCCGGCCGCGTCCAGATGTTGACGCGCCGCGAAATGCTCGATCTCGTCAACGTTGACGGCCAAGCGCGCGGCGTCGTCTGCCGCAATCTCACCACCGGCGCCATCGAAAGTTACGCCGCCGATGTGGTGGTGCTCGCCACCGGCGGCTACGGCAATGTCTTCTATCTCTCCACCAATGCCAAGGGCTCGAACGTTACCGCCACCTGGCGGGCGCACAAACGCGGGGCGCTGTTCGGCAATCCCTGCTTCACGCAGATTCATCCCACCTGCATCCCGGTCTCCGGCGATTACCAGTCGAAATTGACTCTGATGTCGGAGTCTCTCCGCAACGACGGCCGCATCTGGGTGCCCAAAAAAGTGGGCGACAAGCGCACGGCCGCCCAAATCCCCGAGGATGAGCGCGACTATTATCTCGAACGCATTTACCCCAGTTTCGGCAATCTTGTTCCGCGTGATATCGCCAGCCGCGCCGCCAAAAAAATGTGCGACGAAGGCCGTGGCGTGGGCGAAAGCGGTTTCGGCGTCTACCTCGATTTCAGCGAATCCATCAAGCGTCTCGGAGTCGACACCATCAAAGAGCGCTACGGCAATCTCTTTGAAATGTACGACCGCATCACCGGCGAGGACCCTTACACGCTCCCCATGCGCATCTATCCTGCGGTCCATTACACGATGGGTGGCCTGTGGGTGGATTATCAGCTGATGACCACCGTCCCCGGCCTTTTCTGTCTGGGCGAAGCCAATTTCTCCGACCACGGTGCCAACCGCCTGGGTGCCTCCGCCCTCATGCAAGGCTTAGCGGACGGTTACTTCATCGCCCCGGCTTGCGTGGGCAATTACATGGCCTCCACGAAGCTCGCGCCGGTCGACACCAACCATAGCGCTTTCAAAGAAGCCGTGGACAATGTGAATGGCCAAACTAAGAAACTGCTCGGTGCTTCGGCCAAACGCACTGTCACTTCGTTCCATCGCGATCTGGGTAAGTTGATGTGGGAATACTGCGGGATGGCGCGCAATGCGCCCGGCCTGCAAAAAGCCATCGGCAAGATCGATGAACTGGGTGAAGAGTATTGGGCCACGGTTAACGTGCCCGGCTCCGGTGAAGAGTTGAACCAGTCGCTGGAGACGGCCGGTCGCGTAGCCGATTTGATCGAACTGGGTTCACTAATGTGTCGCGACGCGCTCGCCCGCGAAGAGAGTTGCGGCGGCCACTATCGCGAGGAGCACCAGACGCCCGAGGGCGAGGCCCTGCGGGACGATGACAACTTCTCCTACGTCGCCGCTTGGCAGTGGGAAGGCAATAAGAAAGCGCAAACCTTGGTGAAGGAACCACTTACGTTCGACTATGTACACCCCAGTCAGCGGAGTTACAAGTAAATGCGAATTACTCTAAATGTTTGGCGGCAGAAGAATACCAACGCCGCCGGCGCCATCAAGCGCTATGAAGTTCCCAATGTAAGTCCGGATATGTCGTTTCTGGAAATGCTGGATGTCTTAAACGAAGATCTGATCGAGAAGAAAGACGCGGACGGTCCAGTTACTTTTGAGCACGATTGCCGCGAAGGCATCTGCGGATCTTGCGGATTTATGATCGATGGCAAGGCGCATGGCGGCAACGAACGCACTACCGTGTGCCAGTTGCACATGCGTCATTTTAAAGATGGCGACGACTTAGTGCTGGAGCCCTGGCGCGCCTCGGCCTTCCCCGTGTTGCGCGACCTGATGGTCGACCGCGCCTCCTTCGATCGCATCATCGCTTCGGGCGGCTACGTCTCGGTCTCCACCGGCTCGGCAACCGACGGCAACGCCATTCCGATTCGCAAGCTTGACAGCGACCTCGCCATGGACAACGCCCAATGCATCGGCTGCGGCGCTTGCGTCGCCGCTTGCCCCAATGCTTCAGCCTCGCTGTTCACCAGCGCCAAAATCGCCCATCTCGGCCATTTGCCGCAAGGCCAGCCCGAGCGCCTCGAACGAGCCAAGAACATGGTGGACCAGATGAACAACGAGCTCTTCGGTTCCTGCACCAATATCGGCGAATGCGAAGCCGTCTGCCCCAAAGGCATTCGCCTCGAATCAATCGCCTTCATGAATCGCGAATATTCCAAGGCCTCCTTCATGGAGCGCCCCTCCGCCGGCGACGTCGGCTTCGGCTGAGGCTCTATGGCCGGTGCCCGTGCCCATGGGTGGCGCGGTGAATGCGGTCCAGTTCGGCCAGCACATCTTCGGGCATCGTCTCTAGTTCGAGATCCTGCAGCTCATTGTCGTCGCCGGACTCGACACCCAGCTTCTTTTGAATCGCGTCCAGCATCTTTAAGGCCCGCGTCAATTCGTGTTCGGCTAGCAATCCTACTTGCAGGTCCAGGTCGGCACGCCGCTCCGCCTCATCGCTCAGGCGATTCTGCGTAATCATCACCAACGCCGAAAGAAAGATCGCCTCCAGCGACACCACCATCGTCAGCAGCCCGTAGGGAAATGGATCGAATGCCGGGATGCCGAAACGGCCCGTATTGAGCATCACCCAGGCGATGAACCACCCGATGTGGAGATAGACAAACGGCATGCTGCCAGAGAAGGCAGTCACCGTATCGGCGATCCGGTCCTGCAGGCCGCGGTCGTTGGCTTGCTTCACCCGCAACCCGACGATCGTGCGGATGTTACGCTCCAATGTCTTCGATAGCGAGGCGCGCGGCGTCTCGCTGGGCAGAGTCGGTTTCGTAGGCATCTTTGCTTGATGCTAACCCAGTCCCTCTATCGCTCGTCAAAATAAATAGCCGGCCCAACTTTTCGCGGATGCCGGTGTTGAGATAGGTGGAGCGCAAACCATGACCCGACGTACCCCCGTCCTGATCGCCATCGCCACGTTGGCCCTCGCCGCGAAGCCCGCCGCCGACCGGTTTAAAACCAAGCTCTCCGGCGACTTGCAGATTCAGCAAGCTCTCAATCGCCTCACCTTCGGCGCCCGCCCCGGCGACATCGAACAGGTGAAGAAGTTAGGCCTCAAGCAGTGGATTGACCGGCAGTTACACCCGGAACTCATCGCCGAGAACCCCAAGCTTGACCAGAAGCTCGCGCCGATGAAGACCCTCTCCATGTCCGCGCCAGAAATGGCCGACGCCTACCCTCCGCCGCAGGCCATCCGCGCCATGGCCGAAGGCAAGACGAAACTCCCCGAAGACCCGGAGAAGCGCCAACAAGTTACCGCGCTCATTGCGATCTACAATCGCCGTAAGAATGGGAGTCAGGAGACTCTCACGGCCGCCCAGAAAAAGAGCTTGGCGCAGTATCAGCCGCCCGCCCAAACCGTCGCGTCCGAGTTAGTGGAAGCGAAGCTCTATCGCGCCGCGTACTCCGAGCGGCAGTTAGCCGAAGTGATGACCGATTTCTGGTTTAACCACTTCAACATCTTCATTGACAAAGGGCCCGACAAATACCTAACTACCTCCTACGAGCGCGACGCCATTCGCCCGTCTGTGCTGGGTAAGTTCGGTGACCTCGTCCGCGCCACGGCCCATCATCCGGCGATGCTCTATTACTTGGACAATTGGCAATCCACCACGGTCACCAAAGGCCGCGGCAAAGGCCTTAACGAAAACTATGCGCGGGAGTTGATGGAGTTACACACGCTCGGCGTCGATGGCGGCTATACGCAACCGGACGTCGTCGAGGTCGCACGCTGCTTCACCGGGTGGACGATTCGCGGCGATACCCGGGGTCGCGCAGGCCTTTTTGGGGGCGAATTCTTCTTCAATCCTCGCGTCCATGATAATGGCGAAAAGACCGTCCTCGGCGTCAAGATTCCAGCCGGCGGCGGCCAAGCCGATGGCGACAAAGTCATTGACATTCTGCTGCATCACCCTTCTACCGCCAAGTTCATCGCTCGTAAACTCGCCGTCCGTTTCGTCGCTGACGAACCACCGGCCGCCCTGGTTGACCGCATGGCTGCGGCCTTTACGCAGTCGGAAGGCGACATCGCCAAGGTGATGGCCGTGATGATTCAGAGCCGCGAATTCCTTAGCGAAGGCGCGTATCAAAGTAAGATGAAGTCGCCGCTCGAGTTAGTCGTCAGTGCCGTGCGCGCCTCGCGTGCCGAACTGGAGCGTCCCGCGCAATTGGCCAATCTCCTGAAGACCATGGGTCAGCCGCTCTACCGTAAGCAAGAGCCCACTGGTTACTCGAATAACGGTGAGGATTGGACTAACTCCGCCGCTTTACTCGCCCGCTTGAACTTTGCCGTGGCGCTCGAACAGAATAAGGCGCCCGGCCTTCGCGTGCCGTCAATTCCGCCCGGGCTGCAACTACGCGCTCCCGAATTTCAGAAACGCTAAGGAACTATCGACATGAATCGCAGAGCCTTCGTCAAATCTACCGGACTCGCCCTTTTCGGCTCCGGCGTTGCGCCCGGCTGGCTCGCTCGCGCAGCCGCGCAAAATGATGGCCGCCGCAAGAAAGTGCTCGTCACCATCTTTCAGCGCGGTGCCATGGATGGCCTCCATGCGGTCGTTCCCTACGGTGACGCGAGTTACAATACTCTTCGCCCCACCTTGGCGCTCGACCCGAAAACGCTGCTCGATCTCGACGGATTCTTCGGTCTGAACCCCGCCTTGTCGGCGCTCAAACCTATTTGGGACGCGAAGCAATTGGCCATTGTGGAAGCCGCCGGTTCGCCCGATCCTACGCGCTCGCACTTCGATGCGCAAGACTACATGGAGTCAGGCACGCCGGGCCTTAAGTCCACCCGCGAAGGCTGGCTCAATCGCGCCCTCGCCGTCGAGACGACGCCCTCGCCGGTGCGCGCCATCGCCGTCGGCTCGGACCTGCCACGAATGTTGCGCGGCAAGAATCCTGCCGTTGCCCTCTCCTCCGTGCGCGACTTTCAAGTGCGCGATGCCATGGCCGCGCGCGAGTTCGAATCGACCTTTGCCAAGAGCAGCATGGCCAGCCTCAGCAAGGAGACGTTTGAGGCCGTGCGCATTCTGAAGTCCTTGCC
>JAYVRS010000646.1:0-1609 GCA_043776185.1 Bryobacteraceae bacterium
CGGCCCGTGCGTATTGGCGGAAATCAAACCACCGCCGGTCCCTTTGCTGGCCATGTCGCCCATGCTCTCGAAAGTCGCTCCGCGGATGGCGACTTTGCAGCCCTCGATTTCGACTGTGGTTGAGTAATCCTTAGGAGAGTTTCCCGACTTGCCGATGTTGGGCAATGGCGAAGGAACAAATGGCGCAGGCGGGCCGGGCATCTTGCACACGTTGGGAGTGGTCACCTTGGCCTTACCTGTGCTGCCAGTGGTAACCGGTGTCTTCGGTGGATTTACCCCGACGCTAATGGACACCCCGAGTCCTCCCTACGCTATCTTTCCCACTGCCGTCAAACTCCAACACCGCTGCTCCGCGCAAACCGCCTTCGGAACTCGCCCACACCATCGTTCTGGGGCCTTTCTCTAAACCTCGAGCGGCTGCCTGGCAAGCGAGCATCGCAAACAGCGGACCCGAGGCGGCACCCATGTCGCCCCAGCAGGCGGCTGGAGAAACGTATCCGGTTGGATCATCGAAGTACATGCCCAATCGAAGGCAAACGAATCCCCATTCCTCGCCGCGGTACCGCTCGCTGTTCATGTCACAGATCAACTCATTGATCGATTCCCCACGGGCTTGTAACTCACTGGCGGCGTCTCGTACTGTTGCTGTCAAGCCCTCGCCGAGACATATGTCCGAGGTCTTGATCAGCTTGGTCTCCCGTCCTATCGTAGCCGAGCGGATGAGCGCCAAGGAGGCTAGACCCATTCGCTTCCAGGCCCGTTCCGACATGACCAAACAAAATCCAGCGCCTTCACCCGGCACGAAACCTGAGCGTGAGACGGAGCCTACCAGTTGCCTATTCTCGTCTAGCCACTCCATGGTGTCCGGGTGGAAATAGCTTTCCACGCCGCCGACCAAGCACGCCTCCAGCGCGCCGGTTTGAATCTGTTGGGTTGCGGTTGCCAGCGCCGACAGTCCCGCAGCGTGTCCTTCGGCGATCACGTTCACTTCAGAGATTGCCAGGGGAAGGCCTTCGATTTGGGAGAGACCGGATCGAACGGCCCACACGTCCTCTTCGGTGAAGCCGGGCCGGAGTTCGGGAAGTCCGACATAAAGAGGCAGTCTTAGCCGGGACGGTGCGGCACCCTTGAGCGGTTCGCAGGCTTCGCGTAAAGCGGATTCGGCCAGAGCAAGAAGTCTCAATGGGCCGGTCATGGCCGGGTCCAGCCGAGGGTCGAGAGCTCCTGGCATTGGATCGCCGACGCGGTCGATCATAAACGGATGCTCAGCCAACCTGGTAATTCCGGCACGCACAGCTGCCGATGCGGGCGCTGACCGCAGTCCCACAGGCGTCCGCGCGCCAGTAGCAACGATGCTGACTGAAGTAACCATCAGATGAACCGTTTCTCACGGACAATTGTCTCGTCCAAATAGTCTACATCAGTGCGGCATGGAAGAGACGTCTGCCAAACCATGATCACACGGGGAAAATCGGGTTCAATAATCACTGTGGCCAGACGGCTGCGATGCTCTTCGGTACGTCCGGAGATCCGCGTGCTGAAAGTGAAATAAGCCTTTGGCAAAGTGAATTGCAACCAGCCGGTTGGCGTCAGGTTCGAGAGTTGGACC
>JAYVRS010000647.1:0-1608 GCA_043776185.1 Bryobacteraceae bacterium
CATGGCGACACCAACTCTCGTAGCGCCCGAAGATTATTTGAAGACATCCTTCGATGGGCCCGACTGTGAATTTGTCGAAGGGGAATTGTTGGAGCGCGGTATGCCGACCTATTTGCATGGAAAGATCCAGGCCCTCCTCTGCATTTTGTTCGGCACGCTCATCAAGCGCTACCCGGTATTCATCGTCACTGAGGTCCGCCACGCCGTGCATCCCCGACACCTTTATCGCATTCCCGACGTTGCTGTTTTCGCCGGTCAGGAGCCCACCCAACCCGTGCCCGATACCCCCCCACTCGTGGCCATCGAGATCGCCTCGCCCGACGACCGCCTCTCGCAAACCCTCAAAAAGTTCGACGAATACCGCCAATGGGGCGTCGAGCACATTTGGCTGATTGACCCGGTGGTGAAGACCCTCTACACCTACGACTCCACTGGGCTCCACCCCGTGTCCACCTTCCATCTCCCGCAATACTCCTTCCAAATCACCCTCGCCGACCTCAGCCTGTAGACAGCGAAAATCCGTTCACAAGAGTTTTTCCAGCTGTCCTTAAGCCCTAAGCTCAATCAATCCAGCCACTTCCGAAAGCCACCCGACCTCTCCAGCGACAACGCGGCCTCAGCAACTGCCATGCTCAAATCATGGCCACCTCCAGCCGATTCGCCTCAAAACTCGCTCGCCGTCCACCGCCGCCAATAAAACTGATTAGAATCAACAAGTTCCGGGTTCGTTTCGTCACCCTCGCTCCACCGCTTACACTAATAGCGTGGGCCTCCTCCGCCGCGCTACCCCCGATACCTTCACCGCCGATCTCGCCACCGGCGACGGCATGCGCCAAGCCCTGCGTTTTTTCTCGCGCGAACGCGCCTGGATCAACGCCCAGCATCTCGAACTCTGCCGCATCCCGGCGCCCACGTTCTTCGAACAGAAACGCGCCGCCTGGATGCTCGACCAGTTCCGCGCCATGGGTGCCGAGGCCAAAATCGATCGCGCCGGCAACGTCATCTGCTTCCCTTACGGCGACCCCGGCGGCAACCTCATCGCCGTCACCGCCCACCTCGACACCGTGCTCGCCCCCCGTCAGAATGACGACATCCGCATTGGTCCGGACGGCAAATTCTACGGCCCCGGCGTCGCCGACAATGGCGCCGGACTCACCGGACTGCTGGCTCTGGCCCGGGCCTTGCGCGACGAACCCATTGACCATCTCGGAGCCAACCGCCTCGTCCTCTGTGCCAACGTCGGCGAAGAGGGCGAAGGCAACTTGAGTGGCATGCGCTACCTTTGCCGTCAGTCCTCCCTCGCTTCGCGGCTCCAAACCTTCATCGTTCTGGACGGCCCCGGCACTGCTCACATCACCAGCAAAGCGCTCGGTTCCCGCCGTTACGAAATCGTCTTCACCGGCCCCGGCGGACACAGCTGGGCCGACTTCGGCGTCGCCAACCCCATCCACGCCCTCTCGCAAGTTATCGCCAGCTTCGCCGCCCTATTCACGGCGGGCGAGCCTCGCGCCAGCTTCAACTTCGGCATCATCGAGGGCGGCGCCTCCATCAACTCCATTCCCACCGAAGCCCGCGCCAAACTTGACCTTCGCTCCGAAAGCACCCATC
>JAYVRS010000648.1:0-1606 GCA_043776185.1 Bryobacteraceae bacterium
TTTCTGGGCCGCGCCCTTGCAGCCGGTTTCGTTTCTTTGGACCGCGGTGAGCCCCATCGGGACTAAGCCCTATTACGCGGCGTTTACCTTGGGCTTGCTGCAGGCGATGTGGACTTTCACGGGTTATGACGCTTCCGCGCATTTGGCGGAGGAGACCGTCGATCCCCGTCGTCACGCGCCGTGGGGCATGTTTCTATCGGTGGCGTTTTCCGGCTTAATCGGTTATCTCCTGTTGATCGCACTCACCCTGGCCGTCCGTGACTTATCGCCGGGGCAAACCGCCGTGTCCATTTTGCAGAAAGCTCTGGGCGAACGCGTGGGCAGTTCCCTCTCGGCGATGGCCGGCGTCGCGATGTGGTTCTGCGGCCTTTCGGTGCTCGCCAATAGCTCGCGGGCATTGTTCTCCTTGGCCCGGGACAACGGTACGCCGTGGCCCGAGCAAGTGGCACGTGTAAACGCGCGGCATGGCACGCCAGTCGTAGCGATTTGGGGCTTGGTGGCGGCGGCGGTGATCTTGTTGATCTGGTCCGGTACGCTGGCCATTCTGGCGGCGGTGTCCACCGTCGCTTGTTACTTGTCGTATGGCATCCCAATCTACCTGGGCTGGCGTACGCGACGCTCCGGCTGGGTAAGTCAAGCGCCTTGGCATCTGGGCCGCTGGGGCGCATTGGTCAACGTCGTCGCCGTGTGGTGGGTGATCGCGATTTGCGTGATTCTCATGCTGCCGCCGAATGAGTTAGCCGCGAAGACATTGGCTGCGGTGTTAGTGTTACTCGGCGTGATTTATTACTCTGGAGCCATCAAGCGTTACCAGGGCCCAGCCTTTGCTCGTCGTATTTAGTAAAGCCGACTAACCTGGTGATCGCCGCCGCCGTGAAAAATCTGAAACTCACGTAAGGCCGGAGCTCCAGACGAAGTAGTTAGTTCAATGCGTAACTCCTGCGAAGTAGTAATGGCCATTTGCTCGATACGCCGATGCCCGACGCTCGAACCCTCGGCGATGGTCGTCCAGGAGTTTCCGAGTCGGCTCTGGATGCGATAACGCTGGATCTTCTGCCCGTCGTTCAGCCATTCCATCATCACCAGACGGTCAAAAACGATGGGGTCGGGAAAGCTCATCGAGAGCGTGGCCGTGCGTCGGCCACTATAGCCAAACCAAGCGGTCTCCGGGTCGCCGTCGATGGCGGTTTTCTCGGTAGGCCCGCCTTCGATTTGGTACTTGTGGGCGCGGGTCGCAAGGTTCTTCCCATACAGCTTGCCGATGGCGGCGCCGAAATCCCTCAGCCGCGCCACGTCCACCTCGGGCAGCAGGCCCCGTTGGTCGGGAGCCAAGCCCAGCACCAGCTGGTAGCCGCGGCCGATGCTCTTGTGATACGCCTCAATCAATTGGTCAACGGTCTTCAGCTTCCCCTCACTCCCCGGGTGCCAGAACCACTGCTGCTCGCGGAGCGGCATACGGACGACGCCGGGCCGCCAACGGAGCGCACCCATCTGGTCGACGACATTCCAATTCTCCACCAGACTGGGCGAACTACTGCGGGCATCGCCCACCGGCAGAAAGTCGAGTCGGCCGAAGACGATGGTGTTGGGCTGATGGGTGCGCATC
>JAYVRS010000649.1:0-5094 GCA_043776185.1 Bryobacteraceae bacterium
AGCCGGGTTACTCAGGCGACGATTGCTGACGGCCACCGTCCAGTTGAGCCACTTAGTAAGTTGGGTGGCCGCGCCGGCATCGAAGTTCATCCGGTACTCTCCGGTTTGCGAGAGGTTATTGAACATCCGAAAGCTTTGACTCATGGTGGTTCGGGAGCTCAATTTGTAATTGAAATCATTGCCCCAATAGGCTTCCGCAGACTTCCGCGTGAACGCTTTCTTCGGCGACGGATCAAAAGATTCACGGTTAAACGCACCACCGCCGACTAAGTCCAGATTGCCGCGTTCAGTTTTCCAGGCGTGATAGCCTAAGCCGGCGCCGAGCACCACGCGTAAGTCGAGCGATTGGAACTTGTCGTATTCGTAGTCGTTAAACCCATTGAAAAAGGTCTTCTTATTGAGGTCGCGGCTGTAACCCCATCCGCCGCGCACGGCGCTGGCCGTCTGGGTATTTTTGCCGGCAATCGAGGCGGAGGATCGGATGGAATTGAAGTAGGCGCTGGTCCGGCTGGTGGCGGACGCTCGCACGAAATTCAAGGGCGTGGTGATCACTTGGGTTACGGCGTTGCCTTTGGTGCCGGCGATCGCTAGACTGCCGTTCACCGCCCAAAGGTCCCATAACCCCGGGTGCAGGAATCGCTCGTAGACTTTCTGCTCGGCGTCGTTGCGCAAGGACAAGATCTGGGCGGTTTCTACCGTCCGCGGCGCTCCGGGCGCGGCCACTTGAATACGGCCATTTTGGGTCTCGATCGTCGCTTTCACGGTCTGGTCGCCGGGCAATACTACGTTCAGCGGCTGGTCCGTTTTTACCGTGGCGATATCATCCCACTTCAGGGTTACGGTGCCGAAGCTCTTGCTGAGAATGGTGACGGTTTGGCCGTTTTTCTTGACGATACTGCCGGTAACTCGGTCGCCATCTTTGAGTACAATCTGGTCGCCCCAGAGCGTGGATAGCGATAAGAAGGCTAACACTAATGATAGTTTAGTTTTTCTGATGAGGTTCATAAAAATCTTTCTAAGTTTCTTGGATTTGGTGCAGGCAGTTACTTCTGCTTCCCAGTGATGCAGTCCTTCATTTTGGCGGCGAATTCCCCTCCCTTACGGTCGGGGTTCTGTTGGCTGCTAATGATTGGATGCTAACAACTTGTGCCATTTTGCGAACAAAGGACCGCGAGGTCAAAGCACTGGGTAGCGCGTGGAGTTGCCGGGTGCCCGCTGAATTGATATCGATGGTGGGATGGCGCGGGCCACCCCACCGACTTTGCGTAACCAGATTAGCGGCTGCCGAATTAGTCCCCGCTGGAACTGCTCGAGAGCGCTTTTTGGCCGTACTTGGTTTCGTGGAACTCTCGGGCTTGCGCCACCCACTCTTCCCGCGGAATACGGTCCGGTATGGTGTCGAGCGCCTCGCCGATGCGTTCAATGTCCGCGGCGCTCCACTCGGCGATCTGGAGGAAAGTGTAGACGCCCAGGTCATTCAGACGGCGGTTTAAGACCGGCCCGATGCCCTTGATCAGGATCAGGTTATCGGGCTTGGGTGGCGCGGCGGGGGGCGGCGGCGGTGCTTTCATGCGCTGCTGCTCCCACAGCTCTTCCAACCGCGCGATTTCACTGGCCCGCATGGCCACTTCCTGGGCGAGATGGTCGCGCAGAAGGGCGATAATGGCGTCTTTTTGCCGGAGTTGCTCCTCCAACTCACGGGTATGAACATATCCGGTTAAACTCGGCAACTGCGATTGGCGAGCATAAGCCGTCAGGTCCGGCAATCGCGGCAGTTCCGATCTCAGGGCAAAGCCACTGAGATCGGGAACCTTGGGAAGCTCTGACCTGAGTGCAAAGCCACTGACATCGGGAGCCTTGGGGAGTTCAGACTTTAGGGCAAAGCCGCTGAGATCGGGAACCTTGGGAAGCTCTGACCTGAGTGCAAAGCCACTGACATCGGGAGCCTTGGGGAGTTCAGACTTGAGGGCAAAGCCGCTGACGTCGGGAGCCTTGGGAAGCTCTGACCTGAGCGCAAAGCCACTGACATCGGGAGCCTTGGGCAGTTCAGACTTTAGAGCAAAGCCGCTGACGTCGGGAACCTTGGGCAGCTCCGATCTCAAAGCAAAGCCACTGACATCGGGAACCTTGGGCAATTCAGACTTGAGCGCAAAGCCACTGACATCGGGAACCTTCGGGAGTTCAGACTTTAGAGCAAAGCCGCTGACGTCGGGAACCATGGGCAATTCAGACCTGAGCGCAAAGCCACTGACGTCGGGAACCATGGGAAGCTCTGACCTTAAAGCAAAGCCGCTCAGGTCCGGAGCCTTCGGCAATTGAGCCAGCAGCGCAAAGCCACTAAGATCCGGCATCTTGGGCAATTCGGATCGCAAAGCAAAACCGGTGACATCGGGAACCCTGGGGAGTTCGGACTTTAAAGCAAAGCCGCTGAGGTCTGGAGCCTTCGGCAGATCAGCCTTCAGGGCAAAACCAGTGAGATCGGGAGCTTTCGGGAGTTGGGTCAGGAGGGCAAAGCCGCTCAGATCCGGCATTTTGGGCAATTCGGATCGCAAAGCAAAACCGCTGACATCGGGAACCTTGGGGAGTTCGGACTTCAAAGCGAAGCCGCTGAGGTCCGGAGCTTTCGGCAGATCAGCCTTCAGGACAAAACCAGTGAGATCGGGAGCTTTCGGGAGTTGGGCCAGGAGGGCAAAGCCGCTCAGATCGGGAATTTTCGGCAATTCTGACTTCACAGCAAAGCCGCTAAGATCCGGCGCTTTTGGCAGCTCAGCTTTCAAAGCGAAGCCACTGAGATCGGGCACCTTCGGCAATTGCGATTTCAGCGCGTAGCCCGACAAGTCCGGTAGTTCGGACCGCTGGGCCATCGTCGAAAGCGACTGTTTGAGAAACCACGCGAAAGCCGCGCCGAGGCCACTGGCCGCCAATAAACATGGCCAAATTTGTGCGATTACATAAAGCATAGTGAGGCTCTTTCCTAGTTGACCGTAATCTCGACGCGCCGATTCTTGGCTCGTCCATCGACCGTCGTGTTCGGGGCCAGCGGCTTATCGGGGCCGAAGCCGAATGCCGTCATGTGCTGCTTGGCGATACCGTGCTGCCCCAGCCACGCCACCACCGCTTCGGCCCGCGCCCGACTCAGCGCGCGGTTGTTTTCCGCACTGCCGTCACTGTCCGTGTGACCCTCAATGCGGATCGACAAATCGGGTGCCTGACGTAGGGCCTTCAAAACTTCTTCGAGCACCGGAATGCTCTGGGGAAGCAGCACGTTCTTGGCGGTTTCAAACTCAATCTTTTTGGCTAGCAGAATCTTGTTGATCTCCGGCTGCACGGCTTTGGCGTCGAGGCCGACGATCAGCCGATTGTCCACCGTGCGAACTCCCGGGGAAGCCAGCGCCAAAACACCCGCCTGGGCTTTTAGCTCTTCCGTCGGTACCCGGCCGTTCAGTACCACCTCACGACCGTCCACCCCCACTGCGACGCCCGGAATCGGGGCCGCCTGGAGGCTGGACGAGGTTAATGTTTTGATTCCGGAGGCGACGGCGGCACTGTCGCTCGAAATACAGTGCAAACACAGGCCCAGAAAGGATAAAAGCGATCCGTAAGCGCCCAGTTTAGCTAACATGTTTTTCTTTCTCGCCGTCACCGGCGCCTGAGAATAACGAGAAGAATCCGGCGCCGGCCAGGAAGGCCGCCAGCAGCATGATCCCTATTTCCATTTGTAGAAGACCCATCTCTTTCAACTCCTTTGGTACTAATCAGCTCGAAACCGTCACTGCCAACGTTGGATATGGGCATTTCCAGATCGGATTGTTTTTCTTTAGGAAAATGTCTGCCCTTTGCCTACCATCCCGGCAGGTTGGTCAATGTTTTGTCACACCCTGAGACATCTGCCTGGGATGAATAGTCACATGCTGTGGAAAAGAAATTCACTTGCCTGGAGGTCGCCAACTCCAGGTTTTCGCCACAGTCGCTTTTCGGTGTGACTTTCTTAACCTGCGGCTTGTCACAGAGTTGTGAGATCCTCGTCGAGATGGTGCTTGACCCCAAGTCTATAGGTGAGGATCCGGATGAAGATCTCTTGCGGGCCGTCCGCGAGGCTGGTGAGGGAGATTTGCGGGCTTTTGAACAATTGATGGAGCGTCACCAGAAACGGATCCTGGCGGATTGCCGCTATCTTACGCGCGATGACAACAATGCCGAGGACTTGGCGCAAGAGGTATTCGTCAAAGTGTTCTTTGCGCTGCCTACTTTCGAGGGGCGCTCCTCATTCCGGCACTGGCTGCAAAGAATCAAAGTGCACCGCTGCCTGAATCATCTAAAGAAGCGCAACGGCAAAGACTCTCTATCCATTGACGCGGATTTCACCGATTCCTACGAGCAGCTACATGTGGCCGCCGTCGCGCTGGAGGACCTGGAGGCCGAAGCTCGCCGCCAACGCATCGACGAAATCCTGAACACGATGCCCGATACCCTGCGCATTCCCCTGGTGATGTGCGACATGGACGAACTCTCTTACGACGAAATCGCCGCGGCACTCGGCCTTGGGCTTTCCGCCGTCAAGATGCGGATCAAGCGGGCCCGCGAACAATTTCGCCTCCGCTATGAAGTCGACGAGGCCCTCGCTCGAAGGCCGGTGACGTGATGAGCCCGAACTCTGACGATTCAGATCCAGGCCAGCCTATCCTCATCCTGAGAGATCAGGAGGAGGAAACCTCGTCGCGTTTCGTAGCCAAGGTTCGCGGCCGCATCCATCGCCGCACGACGGCTTCGCAAGTGGCGAGCTACTCGTGGTTCTTACCGGGCACCGCGTTGCTAGAGATGGCGCGATTGCTGACGCATTTCCTCCAATCATTCGGAACAAACAAGGATCCCCAGCCATGAAAGAAAAACTCCTGCTAGCTTTTGGTGGTCTTCTGGACGCCACCATCGCCGCCGTGCCCAAAGTGATCGTCGGACTTCTGCTCACCGTCGCCGCCCTGCTCATCGCCAAGCTGATCGAACGCGTGCTCCGCCAATCGCTCGTCAAGATGCGCTTCGACGACATGATGGCCAAGGCCGGCATCGAGGAAGCTCTGCGCCGCCTCGGCATCCGCC
>JAYVRS010000650.1:0-1604 GCA_043776185.1 Bryobacteraceae bacterium
CTCGCCAAATGGCTGGTTAGCGCTGACAATCCGCTCGTCTCCCGCGTTTATGTCAACCGGCTCTGGCAGGAGATTTTCGGCACGGGCATCGTCAAAACGGCCGAGGATTTCGGCTCGCAAGGTCAGCCCCCATCGCACCCCGAACTGCTCGATTGGCTGGCCGTCGAATTCCGCGAGTCCGGTTGGGACATTAAGAAGTTGGTAAAGCTGATGGTCACCTCCGCCGCCTACCGCCAGGAAGCCACAACCACGCCCGATAAGTTGAAGAAGGATCCGGAAAATCGTCTGCTCTCTCGCGGCGCCCGTTTCCGTTTGGATGGTGAACTCGTCCGCGATTATGCCCTGGCCTCAAGCGGCCTGCTCACCAACACAATCGGTGGCCCTAGCGTGAAACCCTACCAACCCGAAGGCGTTTGGGAAGCTGTTGCGATGAACGGCAGCAACACCCGTTTCTACAAGTCCGACATCGGTGACAAGCTCTACCGCCGCAGCCTTTATACTTTTTGGAAACGCTCGGCCCCGCCCGCATCGATGGACATCTTCAACGCGCCCACGCGTGAAAGCTGCACCGTGCGTCGCGAACGCACCAATACGCCGCTGCAAGCGCTGGTGACTATGAACGATCCGCAGTTTGTAGAGGCCTCCCGCCAACTGGCGCAGACGGCGATCGTTGAGGGCAAGCAGGATTTCAACAAGACCCTGGACGCTATCACTCTTCGCGCTCTTTCCCGTCTCTTCACGGCAAAGGAAAAGGATGTGGTCCGCCGCGCTTACACCGATTTGAAGGCACATTACGATGCGCATCCCGAGCAAGCGGAGAAGCTGATCACCGTCGGGGAATCAAAGCATAATAGTTCGATTCCCGCCCCGGCATTCGCCGCTTGGACTATGTTATCGAGCAACGTACTGAACTTAGATGAAGCGTTGAATAAGTAATTCGATGGTGCTATCCCATGATTGATACTGAAAATTAAACACGACAAGTAATTATTGTTCCTTCTGGGAGCAAAACTTCAAGCCGCATAGTACTATAGTACCTTATGAAAAATCTCGTCCTATCCCAGATCATGCTCTTTTCTCTGGCTACTTCGGCCCATGCCTCCGTATCCGGAGCAATCTTTACCACAACCTCCACTGGCACAGTGGTCAATGCGAATCAATTCACCTCCAAATGCGCGGTTAACTTGGACGGCGGCCCCGGACCGAATGCCCCCGCGAAAGCGGCAGGGCTGTCAGACGGTGAGTATTTCTTTCAAGTGACGGACCCTAATGGCCAAACATTGCTGAGCACTGATCCGGTATCCAATCGCAGATTCCGCGTCTCCGGCGGAGTCATCACCGCTTTCACAGGCGTTGGCGGCCCCGTTCACCCGACCGGCGTCGACCAAGATCATGCTTCTGCGGGAGCTATCACCATTCAACTTGCCAATGTCAGTTGCCCCACGGATTTTCTGGATACTACGAATAGCGGCGGAGTTTACAAGGTTTGGGCTACCCCCGTGGCGAACTTCCTTGGGGATACAGCGCTGGTAGACGTCGGCGCTTGCGGCAGCGGATGTTATCACGGCTTTCAGGCATCCCAGGCGAAGACCGACAATTTCAAG
>JAYVRS010000651.1:0-1601 GCA_043776185.1 Bryobacteraceae bacterium
TGACGGGCGTGGCGGAGGTCTCGGCCTGCTTTAAGCGGGCGATTTGGGCGGCACTGAGGACTTCTTTGGGGTTCTGCAAAACGCCGGTGGCGGCGAGGACGTGGTCGTCGGGAGCGGTGATGCGAACCTTATAGTCGCCGAACTCAAGGGTAAATTCACCGGCCCCCAGAAATTGCTTATGCTGCCAGCCGACGGCATCGTAGTAGGCGGCGAGGCGGGGAAACCACTGGGCAATGCAGTAGATCCAATTGCCGTCCTTGGCGAAGAATTCGGCACCGGTGCGACCGCCGAGTAACTTCGAAGGATTGATGTTGTACTCCCAGTCGATGCTGAACTCGACGCGAGCGCCAGGGGGCAGTTCACGGGGCAGGTCAAGGCGCATCATGGTGTTTTGGATGGTGTAGCGCATTCCATCGCCGCCGGCATTTTTGACGGTCTTGATTTGGAAGCCGCCGGCGAAGGTGGGCAGGAATTTGAGCCGTTCCAGGGAGGCGAAGGGAAGGTTGTTGAGGTCAGCGGTGGTTTGGGTGGCGGCGGAGATGGAGTTGGGAGCCCAGATGTTCTGGTCGAGTTGGAGCCAGAGATAGGTGAGGGTGTCGGGCGAGTTGTTCTGGTAGGTGACCCTTTCGGTGCCGATGATGCGTTGCTTTTCATCGTCGAGTTCCACCGAGATGGCGTAATCGACTTTTTGCTGCCAGTAGCGGTGGCCGGGGGCGCCGGAGGCGGTGCGGTACTCGTTAGGGGTGGGCAGCAGGGTGCCGAGTTGGCCGAAGCGGTCGGCCGAGCCGCGTTGCGTTTGGGCCGTGAGGGTGACGGCGAAGAGAGAAAGTAGCAAGCGAAGTGACATGTGAGAACCTTTTGTCAAGAATAGCGGACGCGGGGCGGCCGTGCAGCAGCGGGAACTTAGGTGACTAAACGAACCCGGGACTTGTTGATTCTAAAAGCCCGTTGGTGGTAAAGCTGCGGAGCTGAAGCTCCGCGCGGACTGAAGTCCGCCCTACTACGTGAGTTTAGCAGTGGGGTGGGAAGAGATTGGTTGATCTTGTTGATTCTATTGGGTGAATTGGGCGTGACCGGATAAGTTTTGTAAAGAGCGAGCGGGGATTGCGGACTCGGGCGCTATACTTAGTCCATTATGGGTACCCCCCCTTTCCGGCCGGCTGGTTCACGTTCTTCGATGTCGCCGATGTCGCGCCCGGGAGGGCCTCCGGCTCCGGGAAGCCGTCCCCCCGTGTCGGGCAAGCCGGGGGCTGGCCGCAAGCAGACTACTGCTTCGCCATCCACGACGTTGCGGCCGGCGGCCGATCGCTACTTTGAGCTGAAGAGCGAGATTCATCGCAAGCTGATCGGCGTGTTGAATCTGGATAAGGTCTCGTCGCTGCCTAAGGACCGCGTGCGCGCCGAAATTGGCCGCGTGGTGGAAAAGCTGCTTGATGATGAGCGGGTGCCGATGACCGCGCAGGAAGAGAATCGGATCGTCGAAGAGGTGCTCGACGAGGTGCTGGGATTGGGGCCGCTGGAGACGTTGCTGAAAGAGCCGTCGATCTCCGACATTCTGGTAAACGGCCCGCACAAGGTATTTATCGAACGGGCGGGTAAGC
>JAYVRS010000652.1:0-1600 GCA_043776185.1 Bryobacteraceae bacterium
ACCGACGCCGGCATGGCCCAGCTAAAACAAGCACTGCCGAATTGTACGATCACTTACGATCGCGAGTCCGCCCTGCCCACCCGGAGGAAGAGTTAGTGCTTACGACCACCTTGTTGTTGGTGGCGATGGCCGCCGAAGGAGATTGGGTTACGCGATTGGGCGGCACTGCCACGCGGGGAGCGCAAGGCGAAATCATCGGCCTGGAGCTGCGCGGAACTTGGGTGGGTGACGCGGACCTCCGCTCCATCGCATCTCTGGCCTCACTCAAGTCGCTCGACCTATCGCATACTCTGATCACCGATATTGGTTTCCAGGCGCTGAAATCCGCGCCCGCCATTGAAGAGCTGAACCTTTATTACGCCGAGCAAGTGGGCGACGGCGTGCCCACCGTCATTAAGAGTTGGAAGAAGCTCAAGAAGCTGAACATGCGCGGCACCAAAATCACGGATTTGGGCGTGGCCCAGCTGGCGGGGCATCCCGCGCTCGAATGGATCGACGTGGGTTATTCCTTATTCACCGACAATGGCTTCGATCCGTTAGTGTCGATTCCACGGTTGATGCACGCGGCGGTGGGCGGCAATAAGCTCACAGACGTCGGCCTCAACTCGCTGCGGCTCGTGCCAGGGCTCGAGTCGCTCGACCTCAGCGGCGCACAGCGGACCGATTCCGGCATGTGGTTCGCCTCCATTACCGATCGCGGCATGGAGACCGTGGCGCTGCTACCCAAACTGAAAAGTGTCAATCTGCGGGCAAGTAAGATCAGCGACGTGGGGGCGGCGGAATTCGCCAAACTCAGCTTGCTGACCAAGCTCGACCTGGGGCAGACGAACCTATCCATGCGAGGTCTGGCCAGTCTGCCCAAGCAACTTCAGTGGTTGTCGCTGTGGAAATGCACGAAGGTGGATGATACGGCAGTGGAGACGTTGAGCAAGCTTACCCACCTCACCTGGCTCGATTTAGAAGGCACCGGGCTCAGCCCAGCGGGGGTCGCGCGCCTTCGAGCGGCTCTTCCCGATTGCCAAGTAAAGCGTTAGTACTCCACCAAGCCAGTACTAAGAGATAGCGGTTGGGATCTCCATGCGGTTTGCTGATGGCGAAAAACCGAGACACGCCGCATGATCAAGGTGATCATGGTAAATCTGCGCAAACGGAAGAGGTCGCTCGTCAGGGGTGGTCACTATCGCCTGGAAAGCGGCCAAGGCGGCGGGGTGCTGAGCGGCTTCGGAGACGGTGACTTCATCAAGCTGCGCGACGAGCACGGCAACGAATGGTGTGGCGCGGCTGAACGGCAGTACGACGACAGCATTCGTTTCCGTTTTCGCGACGCCAAGGGGCACTACGCCACCGGCGTGGGCGATAACTTCGGCATCACCCTAAGGGACGATCAGGGCCGCACTTGGCGCGGATTTGTCGATTAGTGCCACGACCGCTTGATTTGTTGGGTGAACCAGTGGGGCGGACTTCAGTCCGCTGCGGAGCTTCAGCTCCGCCGACCCAACGAACCATTCGGTCGAAGCACTAACTCAGCAAGTAACTAAGGTCGAGTCTGGCCATCGGCCTTCTGCCGCGCGATGCGCCGGCTCTGCTGATCTTGCTCCCG
>JAYVRS010000653.1:0-5077 GCA_043776185.1 Bryobacteraceae bacterium
TGGTTGCCGTGGGCGCGGCGAGGGTGTGGGTGGATCCTTCGGCCCAGTTGAAGGAGGCGGGGGTGGTGACCTTGACGCCGTCGACCAAGAGTTCCTGCGCATCGGGGTTGCTGACGATGATGCAGCATGGCGGGGCATTGCCGTAGATGCGTTGGGCAGTGTCGACGTCGCTGGCGGAGAGGCCAATGCGCTGGCCAATCGGAATGCCGGGGGGCAAGGTTTCCATGGCGGGTAAGGCGCTTTTTGAAAAGCCGATCGCGTCGTAATGCATGATGGAATCGTAAGCGTAAGGGCCGACGTCGACACCGCGGGTGAATTGCTGAGAAAACTGGCTGGCATCGACCGTGCTGATGTTTTCATAGAGGACTCGAAGGTGAGCGTCACGGTCCTGCCGGGATTGGGTATGCCAGAATCCGACGGCGTGGCCGATTTCGTGGACGACCGAAGCGGTAGGGCATCCGCCGTCAGAAATATTGATGATCTGCTCGCCGCCGACCATGCCGACGCTGGAGTTGCAAGAAGCGATGACGTTGTTCTGTTTGAAGCGGACATAGTTCGCTTCGGAGGTGCGCGGAATTAAGCGAATACTGGTTTTTTCACGCCAATGGGCCACGGCTTGATCGATGCGGGATTGGTTAGGAACGATGTCATCAATGACAAACGGAATGAGGCCGCCGGGCCAGCGGCCAGCGGTGACGGAGAGGACGGACGACGCGCGGACGGCGGATTTGGCTGGGGATTCGATATCGGAGAAACGACCGAGGACGATGTCACCCTCGACGACAAAATCGCCATCGAGGAGTTGCCCTTGGACGGGGCGGCCATTCCATTCGGCGGTGCGCCAGGCGGGGGGGTGGGCGAACGCGAAGCCAAGGAACAGGAAGGCCAAAGCGGGTTTTCCACCGATATCAGTCACTAACTCGAGTATATCGGGAACTTTGGGGAGACTAAGGAAAAGGGGACTGGATGGCTCCAGTCCCCTTTTCTGACGGACAACTAACTACCGGCTTAGCGGCTGACTTCACCGAAGGCGGAGGGGCCGACCAGGCTGATGACGTCGAAGGACTGGAATCCGGCACGGAAGTAGAACTGATACTGAGCCGGGCGGGAGGACAGATTGAAGATCAACGTGCCGCCGGAGCAATCGTCTTCGATCTGGTAGCGGCCGACGTCGCCTTCGAGACGGGCGATGCTGCCACCGGTCCCGATACTGGAGGTGGCGTTGATGGCGAGAAGGCCGATGGGATTGCCACCGCGATCAATGCCGGTGCTGGCGGTGAAGAGTCCGGCGATGCCGAACGGCTCAATGGTGAAGTTAGGCACGCGTTGGAACTTGAAGCCGTAAGTGCCGGAGAGGATGCTGAGCGGACTGGGAGCCGCCAAGCCGACGGGGCATCCGGAGACGCCGATGGTGGCGCTGCCGGTGGCGCCGCGACCCGGGCTGGTGCTGACGAAATAGATGGACTGGTTGTTGTTGTAGAACCAGAAATCGTATTGCATGGGGAAAGACGACAGGTTCATGATTAACGTGCCGCCCGTGCAGTCCTCGTTGATCTGAAAGCTGCCGAGGTCGTTTTCGAGGCGCGTGCTCCCGAGCGAACTGTTGAAACCATCCGTCAGTTGCGAGGTGGCATTGATGTTGAGCACGCCGACCGGGTTGCCTAACCGATCAGTTCCTACCGAGGCCCGGAAACGGCCAACGGCGGACCAATTGTCACCAGAGATTGATTTAACGATGGTCTGGACATTGAACGTCCAGGGGCCATTGAGCAGTGAACGGGTGTTGGCCGGGCAGCCGACGGTGTCGGCGCGGCTGATGACTCCGTAAATGGGGACGCCCGAGATGCCGATGACGTCCAGTTCCTGGAAGCCGGCGCGGAAGTAGAACTGATACTGGAGCGGGCGCGAGGAGAGATTGAAGATGATAGTGCCACCGGAGCAATCGTCATTAATCTGATAGCTGCCGGCGTCCTGTTCCAAGCGGGTGACGGAATGGCGTTCCGTGAAGTTAGAGGTGGCGGTGATGGCGAGGAGACCCTTGGCGTTACCGCCCCGATCAGTGCCGACGCTGGCGACGAGACGCCCAGCCATACCGTGGGTGTCGTCGAAGGGCGGGCTGGTAAGCGCGATGTGCTGTAGCTTCAAGGCGTAGTTACCCGAGAAGAGAGTGAGGAGATTGGTGACGCCGACCGGGCAGCCCGCCACGCCCACCGTCGCGCTGCCCGTAGCGGGGCGGCCCGACAGGGTGCTGACAATGTAAATGGACTGGCCACCGTTGTAGAACGAGAAATCGTATTGCATGGGATACGAGGACAGGTTCATGATCAGCGTGCCGCCGGTGCAGGTGGAGTTGATCTGAAAGCGGCCAATGTCACTCTCGAGGCGGACGGTGGAACCGTTGATGGACGAGGTGGCGTTGATGGCTAGCACGCCAATCGGATTACCGGCGCGGTCAGTGCCGATGCTGGCGCGAAATTGACCAGCGATGGCGAAAATGTTATTTGTCTCGGCGGGGTTGATGCGCCCGAAGCTGGTGATGGGTAGGCCCTGGATGTTAAAGGTCCATGGACCACTGAGGACGGAGAGGGGGTTAGCGGGGCATTGCGCGGATAATTGCGAGGGCACGGCGAATGCCGCCAGTGCCAGCAAAGACGCGGGAAGGATGAAGCGTTTCATATACGGGGCCTTTCTTGACAACTTGAGGACGTGAGTAAGTCAGACTGAGGGCGTTCTTTTCTACTCTGCGATAGTATCCCAGGCCTAGTACAATTGCAACAATTGTAACTTAGTTTTAGAATGACTTCACTTAGTCGTGGTACTTCTAGGAAGTACAGGACTTAGATGGCTGCTAAGCCGGGATTAATTGGAGAAGACTAACTTCGGGGCGGCAGTTGAAGCGGATGCCGGCGAGGCCGCCGATGCCACGGTTGATGTGTAACTGTCGGCCTTCCCAGTGATAGTGTCCAGCGATGAATCGTGGATCATTGACGACCGCCCAGGGGTTGCGATTGAGGAACGGGAAATGGATTTGATTGCCATGGGTGTGGCCGGCGAGCATGAGGTGCCAGGGGTGGTGAATGAGCAGGTCCTTGGCGTCGGGGTTGTGATTGAGGAGAACGGTGGCACCCTCGCGCGCGACGCGGGAGAAGGCTTGGTCGGGTTGGACTTCGAGTGACCAGAGGTCGCCCACGCCGACTAAGTTGAGGCCTTGGAATTGGGTGGAGTCGTTGTGGAGTAAGTGGATGTGGCCAGCGGAGAGTCGGGCGCGGACCTGGGAATGGTCGAGGTGGTCGCCGCGGTGATGCGCGCCGTCGTGGTTGCCAAGCGTGGCGAAGGCAGGGGCGGCTTGGGAGAGGCGGCGGAAGACGTCCTGGTAAGCGGGATCGTATCCGATGTCCGGGTAATCGACGTAGTCGCCGGTGAGGCAGATGAGGTCGGGCTGGGCGGCAATGGCGAGGTCGGCGACGTAGTGGAGGTGATGGAGAGAGATGGCGGAACCGAGGTGGAGGTCAGAGAGGTGGACCAGTCGCATGGGTCGGGGCAGGCCGGGCAGCGCAATGCGGGTCTGGGTGACCTCGACGCGCCACTTTTCGATGAATCCGGCATAGCCGCCGAGGGCGGCGGTGGCGGCGGCGCCCGAAAGAAAGAAATTTCTCCTTGTCACTGCCTCCAGTCTAGCAGATTCAGCAGAAGTACTTTGCGCGGCCAAGTCTCTTGTGGTCTAGAGCCGGACGCCGTAACGATGAAGAAGATATAATCTCGGTACTGATGAAGCGAACTCTGTGCATAGCTCTGGTGCTGGCGACGCCGATGGCGGGTGCCAGTTTTCATCGGGAGATCCGGCCGATTCTGCAGAAACAATGCTCGGGATGCCATCATCCCGGTGGCACCAGCGGTGGGTTAGACGTGACGACCTACGCCGCTTTCAAGACGGGCGGCGGCCGGGGTGCGGCATTTGTGCCTGGCAACGCGGATGAAAGTTTAACGATGAAGTATCTGCTAGCCGTGGTGCGACCGCAGATGCCGATGGGCGGGCCGCCGCTGCCGAAGGAGCAAATCGAGCTGTTTCGCGATTGGATTCGGGGCGGGGCAATTGACGATTCGCCCGCTCCCACGGAGCAGTCGTCTAAGCCAGCACTTTACCGGCAGGCCCCGGTGATTACGGCGATCCGGTATTCCCCGGATGGGTTGCTGTTGGCGGTGGCGGGGAACGGCGAGATCCTGCTGCATCGGGCGGACGGGAGTGGGTTAGTGGCGCGCTTGCCGGGACCGGCGGAGCGGTTGCTGTCGTTGGCGTTTTCGCCCGATGGCCAGAAGCTGGTGGCGGGCGGGGGAACGCCGGCCCGGTCGGGCGAAGTGCAGGTTTGGGATGTGGCCAAGGCTCTTCTGTTGCGTACGATGAAGTTGACGGCGGACACAGTATTTGGGGCGTCGTTGGCGCCGGATGGGTCGCGCATTGCCGTGGGATGTACGGATAATACCGTGCATGTGTTTGACGCGGTTTCCGGCGAAGAGACTTACAAGATCGGTAACCACGAGAATTGGGTATTGGCGACGGTGTTTGGGGTTGATTCAAAGCGTTTTGTCAGCGTGGCTCGTGACCGGGCGGCGAAGTTGATTGATGCTTCGACGGGACGTTTCCTAGAGAATGTGAACTTACTGCGCGGCGAGTTGACGGCCGTGGCCAGGCATCCGAAGCGGGACGTGGTGGTGTTGGGCGGCGATGAGCGAATTCCCTATGTCTATTTGATGGATCGGCCGAAGAATATGAAGATCGCCGACGATACGACGTTAGTGCGGAAGTTGGCGCGGCAAAATGGTCCGATTATGGCTTTGGATTGGTCACCGGATGCGAAGCTGATTGCCGTGGCGGGGGCGGCGCCGGAGGTGAACGTTTACGATGCGGATAGCGGCGAATTGAAGTGGGCGTTGAAGGGGCATGTGGCGGGCATTTACACGGTGACATTTTCACCGGATAGCCGGCGGATCGCGACGGCGGGGTTTGATGGCCAAGTGAGGCTATATGATACGGCGACGGGGCAGTTAGTTCGCGAATTTGTGCCGGTGCCGATGGTGG
>JAYVRS010000654.1:0-5072 GCA_043776185.1 Bryobacteraceae bacterium
TCATAGGGTGGTGGTCCTTAGGTTAGTTGCGGAGCGGCTTGCCTGTCTTGAGCATGTGGGCCATGCGTTGCTGCGTGGCCCTTTGACCAAGCAGGCTCAAGAAGGCTTCGCGTTCAAAGTCGAGCATCTGCTGTTCGGTGACGATGGGCTCGCCCGTTAGCGGTCCACCGGTGAGCACGCGGGCCAGCTTTTCGCCTACCACCACGTCGTGGTCGGTGGCGTAACCGCCTTGCTTCATCGTCCAGAGCGCCAGTTTCAGGCGGCTGTAACCGGCCTCACCCGAAAGCGTGATGTCCGTACGAGGCGTACCCGGTTCGTAAGTGGCGACCAGCGAGAGCGCCAACGCCTTGGCGTCTTCGATTAGCCGGTCCTGGTTCATCGAGATGGCATCGAGCTTATGCAGCAAGCCCAGTTGCTGCGCCTCAGCGGCCGAGGTGGAAACCTTGGCGAGGCCGATGGCCTCGAATACCTTCCGGACGTCCTTGAGGCGCAGGAGCAACTCCTTGCAGCCGCCGGCGCCGGGAATGAGGCCCACGCCCACTTCGACGAGCCCGATGTAGAGCTCCGCCGATGCCTGGCAACGCGTAGCGTGCAGCGCTATCTCGCAACCGCCCCCGAGCGTGCGTCCGAAGGGCGCTACCACCACGGGCTTGGCCGCATACTTGATGGCCATCGTGGCTTGCTGAAAGCGCCGGATGGCCAGGTCAATGTCGTCCCACTCTTCGTCCTGCGCGGCAGCGAGAGCGAGCACGAGGTTCGCCCCCACGGAGAAGTGTTCGCCTTCATTGGCAATGACGGTAGCCGCGAAGTTGCGCTTGGTTTCGTCGAGGCCGGCGTAGATCATTGACAGCGCATCTTCGGCCAGCGCGTTCATCTTGGAGTGGAACTCGATGGCCAGCACGCCGTCGCCCAAATCGACCAGCGAGGCGCCGGCGTTGCGCTTCACCACGCCGCGGGCGCGTTTGACGGAGGCGATCGAAAGGGTGCCCGGCGATGGGTCGAGCGTCGCGTAGTTGTTGGCGCTAAAGTCGAAGTACTCGGTGCGCGGGCGTTGATTAGCATCTGCGGTCCGATAAAAGCTCTTGGCCCCCGCCTCCAGCATGCGCACCACGTTATCCGGCAACTGACGGCCTTCGCGTTCCAGCCTGCGGGCGGTCGAGTCAAAACCCAACGCGTCCCATAACTCAAACGGACCCAACTTATTGGCATATCCCCAACGCATGGCGCGGTCGATCTCGACCAAGCGATCGGAAATCTCCGGGACGCGTTCGGCGGCATAGAGCACGTGGTCGCTCAGCACCTTCCACACAAAGGTGCCGGCGCGGCCCGGGCTGGCCACGATAGCGCGCAGACGTTCATGTAAGTCTTCAATGGGCTTGACGGCTTCGGCATCGGCGAGCTTGGGGCGCGCGGCCGGATGATACTCGAACGTCTTCCAATCGATGGCCTGGATCTCGCGCTGGGGCCCGGTGCGTTGATAAAAGCCTTGGCCACTCTTATCGCCCAGCCATCCGCGATCCAGCATGCCTTGGAGGAAAGCGGGCACCTGAAAACGCTCGCGCCAGGGGTCGTCGGGCACGGCGTGATAAAGGTTGGAATTGACGTGTGCCCAGATGTCGAGGCCCACGAGATCGCAGAGGCGGAAGGTGGCGGTATTGGGCAAGCCGATCAGCGAGCCGGTGAGCACGTCCACTTCCTCAATAGTGTAGTCGCCTTCCTGCATGTGCTTGTAGACGGTGGAGCCGAAGAAGCTGCCGATACGGTTGGCAATGAAGTTGGGGGTATCTTTGCAAACCACCACGCCCTTACCGAGGCGTTGATCGCCATAACGGATGACGTCCTGCAAAAGGAAGGGATCGGTATCCGGACCCGGAATCACTTCGAGTAAGTGCAGGTAGCGCGGAGGATTGAAGAAGTGAGTGCCGAGGAAGCGACGCCTAGCTTCGCCCGGCCAACCTTCCGCGATGGCCCGCAGCGGAATGCCGCTGGTGTTGGTGGAAAGGATGGCGTGGGCCGGGGCGAAGTCGAGCACGCGCGGCCAAAGCGTGCGCTTGATTTCGAGGCTCTCGGTGACAGCCTCAATGATCCAGTCGCAGGTAGCGAGCCCGGGCAAGTCGCTCTCGAAGTTACCGACGGTGATCCGCGGAGGTCCCTCGGCGGCATAGAACGCGGCGGGCTTGCCTTTGACGGCCGCATCCAAACCGCGTTGGGCCGCGGCGTTGGTGAGGTCCAGCAGGAGTACCGAGACCTGCGCATTGGCAAAGTGAGCGGCGATTCGCGCGCCCATGGTACCGGCGCCGAGAACGGCCACCTTCTTGATCGCTCGGACAGAGAGTTGGGACATAGCCTTATTCAGGATACTCGAACTTTCGAAGCCCCCTGAGGGTACCCGCTATCATAGAAGTTGAACGTCCATTCCTCTCTTCAGGTAAAACCTCCCGGCATGTGGGCCACCGCATCACCCGGCATGCGCCTGCTGATCGTCCTGGCCAACCTCGGCTCCGTCGTGTGCTTGTGGTGGGCCTTGAGCGATAGCGAGATCTCCAAGCTGCAAGTGGAGATGCGCGCCATCGATTGGCGCTGGGTGTTTGCCGGGGCCGCCGCCGATGTGATGGTGTACGTGGTGCAAGGCTGGCGTTGGCGAATCCTGCTGTCGCCCATCTCCTCGGTGCGGATGGCCCAGACCGTGCGCGCCATCTACGTCGGCTTGTTCGCCAATGAGATCCTACCCTTCCGCACGGGCGAAGTGATCCGCGGCTACCTGCTGCATCGCTGGAGCGCGATTCCCTTCCCCGTCGTGCTTTCGAGCGCCCTAGTAGAACGGCTATTCGACGGCGTGTGGTTGATCCTCTTCTTCGTGGTGACGCTGCAGTTCACACCGCTACCGGGCTACGTGGATGAGCTCGCTTGGGTGCTTACTCTGGTGGTGATGGTGTTAGTGGGCGTGCTGGTTACCGTCTTAGCCGCGCGCCGTCGAGCCGAACAGATCGTGGCCCGCTTTCCCAGCTTAGTGCGACTCATTGAAGACCTGCACGCGATGGGAAATTCACGCTCGTTCTATCTCGCATTTTTAGCGAGCCTGCCTTACCTGGCCTTGCAGGTGGTGCCCGTGTACACGCTGATGCGGGGCTTCGGATTGGAGTTACCCCAAGGGACCGTGCTGGGCGCGGCGGCCGTCGTCACCGTAGTCTTGCGCTTAGGTACCGTGGTCCCCAGCGCACCCGGCAACCTGGGCACGTTTCAACTGCTGGCCGCGCAAGCGCTGACCATGTTCATCAGCGACGTGGCACTGGCCAAGCGCTTCTCCTTCCTATTGTGGGGATTAGTGACATTGCCCTTGTTACTCGGTGGATTTGTCGCGATGGCACTTACTGGGCTCAAGTTACGCGAGTTACAGAAACAGGCCCAAGCCAAGGCATCCGCCGGTTAGCGCGCGCCGGGAACTAAGGCGGCGGCACTTCACCTTTTTTACGCAGCGTGGGGACTTTGCGGCCCTTACGCTCGGTTTCGCCGGACTTCTTTTCGGCTTCGGCCTTTTCCTTTTTGTCCTCGGTACTCAGCAGGGCTTCGCGTTCCTTCTTGATGGCCACTTCGCGCTCGGCGACATTGCGGCCGCGGTCCTTCAAGTCGGTCTTCGAGATTTCGAGCGAGTCCTGAGTAACTTCGATGGCGTTCTTCAAGACAAAGTCGTAACGGGAAATGTCCTTCGGCTCGGAGGCGGAGAACTTCTGGAGTTCGGCGAGCATTTTCTCTTCGGCTTTGGCGACCTCGGTGATGCCGAGCGTGAGGTCAAGCTTGCGACGTAAGGCGTCATCGGCGACGATATCGATCGCTTCGATGATCTTGGTGTATTGATCGAGTTGGTTGTAGATCAGAATCGAGCGGCCCGCCTTTTCTTTGGCGAAGAGCTGTTTCAATAGGTCGAGCCGAAGCTTGGCGTAATTCGTGTAGAGGGTGAGGCGAAGGTTGGGCTCCTGCGCTTCGCGGATGCGCTCCACTTCGTCGGGCGTGAGGAAGTCCCTTTGGGCCAAAAGCGGGAGGGCGATGAGGAACAGAATTAGCCGCTTCATGATCGCGGCCTCTTGGACATGACGCCGTCGAGCAGCGTCTCATGGACCACCGTCAGCCGCCGTTCGCATTCCACTACCGCCGGACGCTGTTCGATACTGGCGTCGTTGCGCAAGGTGGTGATGCGGCGCAGAAGCTCACGCACGCGCATCTCCGCCGGTTTATAGTGGCGCACGTTTTGAGAGGGATGCTTGCCCATCGCCTCTAGTGAAGCCAGGCAGTATTCGGCACCCTCGGCCGTCTGGTTGACGGCCTTTGTGAAAGCCGCCTCGTCAGCGGACTCGTAATGCTTACGAGCTTCCGTCAGGCGCTCTTGCGCAAAGTCGAGCGCGCGTTGGGCGCGTTTCTCGAGGGCGGGCTCGGCTTTGACCGAGTCCCAGTCGATGGCGAAGATGGTGAGGAGAACGAGGCTGATCATGTTAGCGCTTACTGAGCTCCTTTTCGATGATACGCGCTCGCTGGCGGGATTTGAATTCTTCGTCCGGAAACTTGCCTTCGGCGCGCGACAGAAAGCGGCGATAGGCATCGAGGGCGGGCTGAAATTGATGGTTGCGGTCGAGGATGACGGCGCGGAAGAAGTCATGCGCGGGGGCGTCGTCGCCGAGTTCCTTCAATTTGGCGAAACAGGCAAGCGCGTTTTCGTCCTGCTTGAGCGAGATCAGCATGGCGGAGAGTTCGCGCCAGGCTTGGACGTTTTTTGGGTCCTGCTTAGTGACGAAGTAAAACTGCTGGGCGGCCGCGTCGAACCTACGCTGATCGCGGTTAAGGCGGCCGTACATGAGGCGGAGTTCGAGGTTTTTGGGCTCTTGACCCAGGGCGGCTTCGAGGAGGGGAGCGGCTTTTTCAGGCTCTTTGTTCTTGAGGTACGCCCGGGCGAGGACTTGGCGGTTGGCGGGGGTGGGCGAGGCTTTGACGGCCGCCTCCAGGCTCGCGATGGCGTTCGCGAGGTCGTTGGATTCGAGCTGCAGCATCGCGGCGCGCTCTTTGGCGGCGGGGCTATCGAG
>JAYVRS010000655.1:0-5072 GCA_043776185.1 Bryobacteraceae bacterium
GTGGTTTATACGGGAGACCTCAAGCTGAAGCCCCCCATTTGCGGCATCACCACGATCGTGGTCCCCTGCGATCGCCTGATTGTCGAATCCACGTTCGGACTGCCCATATTTGACTTCCTGGACCAAGCCGAGGCCCGCCGGCGCATTCTGCAGTTCGCCCAGGAGACCCTGGCCGAGTCTGCCACGCCCGTGTTTTTGGGATATCCGCTCGGGCGCGGGCAGGAGATCGCCCATGTGCTGGCGACAGCCGGGATCCCGACCTCGGTGCATGGAGCGATGCACAAGTTCCTGCCGATTTACGAGGCGGAGGGCTATGCGTTTCCGGGAGTGGAGGCCTATCACACGAAAGTCGATCGGACGCGGGCGCTGGTGGTGGTGCCGGGGATGCGGGACTACTTGGAGGCCAAGGGTGAGGTCCGGGTGGCGTATGTTTCCGGGTGGGCGGCCATGGCGAATGCCCGGACCCGGGCTAATGCCCACGAGTTGATTCCCTACAGTGACCATGCCGACTTTGGCGAGTTGCTCGACCTGATAGCCGCTACCGGGGCCGGGCAGATCGACATCGTTCATGGCTACGCCGAGCCTCTGGCGCGCATTCTGCGCGATCGGGGCTTCGCGGCCGAAGCCGCTTCTACGCAGATGACCCGCACGGCAGAGGAGACCCGCGAGGCATGAGCTTTGACGAACTCGCGATCGCCTGCGAACGAGTGGCGGCGACGCCTAGCCGCAACCGCAAGGTGGCCATCCTGGGGGCGTACCTCGGGCAGCAGATCGAGGCCAATCTGGTGCGGGCGGTGCGGTTTCTCTGCGGACAGCCGCTGGCGGGCGACGGCAAACTGTCCCTGGGGCATTCGGCGCTGCGGGAAGCTTTGATGGAGGCTACGGGCTGGGACCTGGAGACGGTGCGCCTCTGTTACCGGGAGGTGGGTGACACCGGCGAGACCATCGGGCTGCTGCTGCACGCCGCCACGCGGAATCAGCCACTGACGCTGGAGCAGGCCGAGCAGGAGTTCCTACAAATCTTCGCCGGGCGCCGCACGGCCGATCGGGTGGCAAGGCTGGCCGAGGTGTACCTGCGCTACCAGCCGCTCAGCATTAAATACTTCGTCAAGGTAATCACCGGCAATCTGCGGATCGGTTTGCAGGAAAGGCTGGTGGAGGAGGCTGTCGCGGCGGCCACCGGGCATACGGCCGACGAATTGCGGAGCGCGAACCATAAGGTGGGCAAGCTGGCCGATGTGGCCCGCGCCGCCGTCCGCCAGGAGTTGCACTCGGTGAAAGCGCGCATCTTTCACCCGATGGAGTTCATGCTGGCGAAGCCACTGGAGCAAGCTCCGGAGATCGGCGACGCCTCCGAGTGGCTGGTGGAGGACAAATACGATGGCATTCGCAGCCAGGTACACGCGGGCGGCGGCGTGGTGAAAATCTATTCGCGCGGCCTGGAAGAGGTGACGGGGGCCTTTCCTGAGGTGGTCGCCGCCTTCGCGGTTATGCCGGTGAACATCGCCATCGATGGCGAACTACTGGCCTGGCAGGCCGCATGTGATGGGCGCGATGGGCGGGCGTTGAACTTCACCGTCCTGCAGCAACGGCTACAACGTAAGACGGTGACGGCGGAATTGATGGCCAAAATTCCCGTTCGCTTCATCGCGTATGACCTGCTGCATCTGAATGGCGAATCCACGCCGGGTTGGCCGATCGAGCAGCGGCGCGAGCTCCTCGGCAAGCATCTGCCCGATGGGGCGATGTTGTCGCCGCAGAAGCCACTGAGCAGCGTCGCGGTGATCGACGAAGAGTTCGAAGCGGCGCGCGCACGCGGCAATGAGGGGCTGCTGCTGAAGAAGCGCGGGAGTCTTTACGAGCCAGGCAAACGCGGCAACCAATGGCTAAAAGTGAAGCGCGTGTTTGGCACGCTGGACGTGGTGATCACCGCCGCTGAACAGGGGCACGGCCGCCGGGCGACCATGCTCTCCGACTATACCTTCGGCGTGCGCGATGGCGAGCGTTACCTGAATGTGGGCAAGGCTTACTCCGGCCTGACGGACGAGGAGATTCGCCAGTTGACTAAGATTCTGCGCAGCCTGACGCAGGAGAAGTATGGGCGGGTGATGCTGGTGAAGCCGGAGGTGGTGCTGGAGGTGGGGTTCGACGGCATTCAGCAATCGCCCCGCCATAAGAGCGGCTTCGCGCTCCGCTTTCCTCGCATTTTGCGCTGGCGGCAGGACAAGCAGCCCGCCGATATCGACACGCTCGATGCGGTGCGGGCTCTCTACGCGGCGTCGCTCCTATGAAGCTGCACCGGTCGTTGCAGCGCTGGTTCGATGATCGCTTTCCGTCAGGGTTTTCGGCCATCCAGCGCATCGCGTTGCCGTTCACGCTGAAGGGCGAGCACACGCTGATTCTGGCCCCCACCGGTTCGGGTAAAACGCTGGCGGCCTTCCTGTCGGCGCTGTCGAGTTTGGCGGTACAGGCCGAAGAGTCCGGTTTGCCCAATGCCGTATGTGCCGTATACGTGTCGCCTTTGCGCAGCCTCAGCCGGGACATTGAGCGTAACTTGGCCCCACCGCTCGACGCCATCAATGCGACGCTGCCGAAGGAACGGCAGATTCGGCTGGCGGTGCGCACCGGCGACACGGATGCGAAAGACCGCGCGCGGATGCAGCGCACGAGGCCCCATCTGCTGCTGACGACGCCCGAGAGCCTCAGTTCGCTGCTGAGCCAAAGCTCGTGGCGCGGCGGACTGCGCCCGTTCGTCGTCATCGTCGATGAGATTCATGCCTTCGCCGAATCGAAGCGTGGCTCCTTGCTGGCGCTGAGCCTCGAACGGCTGGAGCAGCAGGCGCAGCGCCCTGTGCAGCGTATTGGCTTATCCGCCACCGCGGCCCCCGTCGAAGCGATCAGTCGCCTGTTGGGTGGTGCGCGACTTTGCCATGTGGCTTCGGTGCCGCTGGCGAAGACGCACCGGCTGGATATAGCGGCCATCCCGGCCGATGTCGCCTTGCCGGTGGCCGGCTTCGATCCGTTCCGCATTGCCGCTGTCGTCGCCACGCGGATTGCGCAGGCCCGCTGCACCCTGGTCTTCACCACCACGCGCTCGGCCGCCGAACGCCTCGGTTTGGCGCTCAAGGTGCTGTTGCCCGAAGACGAAGAGCGCATTGAAGTGCACCATGGCTCGGTGGATCGCGGTAGTCGGCTCGCGATTGAGACGGGCCTGAGTGCCGGCACGATGAAAGCCGTCGTGTGCTCCTCGTCGCTCGAGTTGGGCGTCGACTTTGCCGCCGTCGACCAGGTGCTGCTGATCGGCGCGCCGCGGGGCGTCTCGCGCGCCATGCAGCGCCTGGGCCGCGCCGGGCATCGCGTCGATGGCGTGGCGATGGGTGCGCTGGTGCCGCTCAGCCTGCCGGACCTCCTGCAGTGCGTCGCCCTGCGCTCCGCCGCCCGCGCTGGCCGGCTGGATGCCTTGCGACCGCCCGAAGCGCCGCTCGACGTGCTCGCGCAGGTGCTGCTCGGCATCAGCGTGGAACACGAGTCCTCCCTAAACGATGCCTTTGATTTGGTGCGCGGCGCGGGGCCCTACTTGAATCTGAAGCGCCAAGACTTCGATGCGGTGGTGGAGTATCTTGCCGGTGGCGGCAAAGTTCTGGGCCCCTATGGCTCGTTCGGCAAGATCGTCGTGGCGGATGGCCGCATGAAGGTAGCCTCACGCAAGGTGGCGCAGAGCTATTACCTGAATATCGGCACGATCTCGGACGACTATCACGTGCAAGTGATGGCGCGCGGAAACCGCCGGCTGGGTAGCGTGGAAGAGAGTTTTCTCGCTTCGCTGCAACCAGGCGAAGCCTTTGTGATCGGTGGCCGGTCCGTCCGCGTGAAGCGTCTGCACCAGAACACGGCGATGGTAGAACCCGCCGAAGGAGAGCGAGTGAAAACACCGCGCTGGATGGGCGGACGGATGTCCCTATCTGCGGGGTTAGCGCAAGAGGAGCTTCGCCTTCGGCGCGGGTTGCGCGCGGCCGAAGATATGGCCGCTTACCTCGTAAGGGAGTGGCGCGTTACAAAGCCCTTGGCCAAACGGCTGGAGGTCTTCGCCAACCGGCAGAAGCTGATTTCGGCAATTCCGGTAGACTCGCCCGTGCAACTGGAGCAGTTGAAGCAAGGCCGTTCGCGTTTACTGCTCTTTCACGTGCTGGCGGGGCGGGGCGTCAACCGGTCGCTGGCCTGGGTGGTGGGTCATCGGCTTGGCGCGGACGGCAAGTCGAGTGTCGTGGCCAATTTCGATGACCACAGCTTCCTGCTTTCGCTGGATGCGCGCCATGCGCCCGAGCCATCCGCGTTGCGCGAAGCGTTCTCGCCAGTGAACTTTCGCGAGGATCTGCGCACCGCGTTGGCCGCGACCGAAACGCTTGGGAGGCGCTTCCGGCCGATCGCCGAAACGGGGCAGCTCTTAGCGCGCAAGTCGCTCAAAGGCCAGGTAGGCCAGCGCGCGGCCTCGTGGAACGGCAGCCTGCTTTATCGGACTTTTCTCGAACACGAACCGGAGCATCCCCTCCTCCGCGAGACGGTGCGCGAAACGTTGGAAGACGAACTCGATGCCGACGCTGCGGCGTGCGAGGCGGCGCGAATTCATGCCGCCGAGTGGGAGACCTTCGATTTGGTCCGGCCCTCGCCCTTTGCCCTGCCTCTCTTTGCGGCCTTCAACCGCGAGGTGCTGCTGGCGCAAAATCCTGACCAAGCCCTCGAAGATTTGGTGGAGGCGCTTTACCAGGCATGAGCCGTTTATTGGAGTTAGCCGATGGGCGTTGGGCGCATGCAAGTGGCGCGCTGTGGCTGCCTGCGGCGAGCGCGCTGCTGATCGCCGATTTGCACTTGGGCTACGGCTGGGCGCAGCGACGGAGAGGCGAATTGGGTCCCGTGGCGGATGAAGCGATTGCCGGCCGGCTGGGGACTTTGCTGGACGAACTCGCGCCCCGGACGCTGGTTTTTCTCGGCGACTTCGTGCATGCGCCGAGTCCGGCGGCGGAGGAGCGTCAGGCGATCGCCAAGGTCCTCGCGCTGGTGGCCGCTCGCGCCGA
>JAYVRS010000656.1:0-5071 GCA_043776185.1 Bryobacteraceae bacterium
GTGTCGAGTGACTGGGCCGCCGTATCGATCGCCTTGCTCACCGTGAACGAGTTCAGGAATTGTAGACCGCCGCTAAAGCGCCGTTCTACCTTTACCTGCAGCGCATTATAATTGGAGTAAGCCGCCGGATTAAACCAAGTGATGGCGGCAAACTGCGGAATCGGGCGGCGCGCCTGCAGGCTTAGGTTCGCCGTGGCCGTGGGCTGCGGCGTCGCTTGGTTATAGTCGGCAATCACCGGTATGTTGGTGCCATGGTTACCCACATAAGCCACATCGACAATCAGATTCCGCATCACTTCGCGTTGCACCGAGGCGAAGTAACTCTGGATCATGGCCGTCTTCAAGTCGCGGGGAATGTAAGTGATATTCGAGAGCAGGGGATTGAAGTTCTTCGGATCCGTCAGGCCCACCGGATAGCCTTGCTGGGTAGTGCGGAAGGCGGCGTCTACCGGATTGTTCTGGTTGACGGTCGCGATCACGACCTGCGGTCCGTTAATGCCGAGTAAGTCGGCCGAGCCGACGCGATTCTGGTGAGCGTAACTGATTCCGTAGCCGCCGCGGATCACGGTCTTGGGGGTCACGCTATAGGCCAATCCCAGCCGGGGGCCAAAGTTATTACGGTCGGAGTTTACCAGCGTCCGGTCGAACAGGCTGCCGCTTTTGGCCTTAATGATCGTATTGGAAGCCGGGTCGTAATTGGAAAGGACGTTGTCTTTCTCCCAGCGCGGAGTAACATACTCGTAGCGCAGGCCCATGTTCAAGGTCAACTTACTGTTCACGCGGAAGTCGTCCTGCACGTAGATAAAGTTCATGTGTTGGCGATAGTTTCCTACCACGTAGTTGGCGAGCGAGTATTGGCTGCGGAGGCCGAACATGAAGTCGGCGAGTGAGTAGCTACTATTATCCGCGGGCACGGTGCATCCCGTCGCGAGACCTAACTGTGGGCAGGTGGGGCGGCTGAATAGACCGGCGTAAGCATCGCGGCCGTATAGCGGGTTGATGTCGTTTACTTCGGTGTTGATGGTCTGGAATTCGTACCCGGTCTTGAGGGCATGGCGTCCCATCAGCCGCGAAATGTTTAGCTTGTAATCGTAGTTAGTCGGATTCTGAAACTGGGGATTGGTCGCCTGCCGGCCCAATTGGCTCAAACCCGTGATCGTGGTGGCCGTCAAGCCGCCCGTGAGTTCAGGTGTCGTGGGAAGTCCCGTGATGCCGTAGAGCGCTTCCATACTCAGGCCGCCGCTCAAGGGCGGAAATTTGCCGGCCCGCGTGCGGCTCACGCCAAAACGGGCTTCGATAACGGTCTTCGGATTCAGCGTCCAGGTAAAGCCCGCGCCCACCTGCTGGTTCAGCACGCGGGTAAAGCCGTTGCTATTGCCGCCCGAGAGTCCCGGGATGTCCGGCTGGGTGAAGATGTTGGACTTACGCTGGCTCCAACGTACGAAGCCCGACATGTTCTGGTTGATCTGGCCATCGATCTTCGCATCGTACTTATCATTGAAATTGCGATTCGGAGTTAGTTGCTGATAGTTATTCGAGCGCGTCGCGGCTCCACCGGTGTTAGGCGCCGGTAGATCGCCCAATACCTTACGGGCGAACGAAGTCACCGCCGTCGTGGGGAGGGGCGTGCCGCCTGGATAGATGGCTCCGGTCTGCGGATTCACTACCGTCACCGGCAGGGTCAGCCGCAGGTCATTGGGCGAGGGCAGACTCGCAAAGTTCAGTGTCTTATCGATGCGGCGAAAGCCTTCGTAGTCGCCGAAGAAGAAGAGGCGGTTGCGGATCAGCCGCCCGCCAATCGTGGTGCCGAACTGATTCTGTTGCAGCACCGGCTTCTTAAAAGTGGCCGGGCGCGCGCCAAATACATAGCCAATCGCATTTAAATCTGTATTGCGCAGGAACTCATAGGCGGTGCCGTGGAAAGCGTTGGTGCCGCTCTTCATGGCGACGTCGATAGTGCCGCCACCGGAGCGGCCATACTCGGCGCTGTAGTTATTGGTAATTACTTTAAACTCAGCGATCGAGTCAGGCGCCGGCTGCGCTACCTGATTGGCGAAGCCCTGGTTACTGGTGCCATAGGCATTATTATCAATGCCGTCCATCAAGAAATTGTTGTAAGTGCTCCGCAATCCGTTAATCGAAAAGGCCCCTTCGCGGGGCGTGCCGGAATTGGCTAACGGAGTCCTCAGCACGCCCGGGGAAAGAAGCGCCAGGTCAGAGTAGGCGCGACCATTGAGGGGAATCTCGACGATCTGCGTGGCGCGGATCACCTGTCCGCGATCGCTCGAATCGGTCTGCAGCAGGGTGGCCGCGTCGTTAACTTCGACCGACTCGGTGACGGTGCCTACCTGCAAAGCGAGATCTACCCGTTGCCGGGCATTGACACTGATCCCGATGTTCTTGGCGATGGCGCGGGAGAAGCCTGGGGCCTCGGCGGTGATCTGATATGTCCCGATTTTGACGTTGGTAAACGTGAAGTTACCGTCCTCACCCGTCGCCGTTTTGACCACGATGCCGGTGTCCTGGTTGGTCAGCGTCACGGCCGCCTTGACCACTGCCGCCCCCGCCGCGTCGCGGATGGTGCCTAGCACCTCGGCGCTATCGAACTGCGGGTATGCCATGCGGCCCAAAGCTAAAAAGAGAGAAAAACGGATCAAGAAAGACATGCCCTTAGCATAACGTTGCATGGTTAAAGAGATACCTCAATTGCATGACAAACGCAAGGCTAGTGAGATACGGGTGGAGGCGTACCGGGGAGTCTCGTCAGGCGCCCTTGAGAGGCCAATAGATCGGTGAGGACGGTGTGGCCCGGCGGCAGTAGGGTGATGCGGGCGTCGGCTGCCAGCAGCTTCTGCGTTTCCAGGATGTCGAACACCGCGCTGGAGACGGCGGGCTCTTTCGCAATCTCCTTCAGCGCGTTCCCCAAAGTATTCGGCCGGATAGCCGAGGCTTTGCCAAATTCGATGGAGGCTTCCCGCTCGGCGGAACTGGTAATCACACTAACTTGATTCGCGCCCGTCTGCCGGATGGCGGAAGTTACTTGCCGGAGCCGGTTGACCACCTTTTCTTCAATCTGGCGGATCATACCGAGGTCCCGAAAGTGGACCTTGCGAATATATACCGAACCCAACTGATAGCCCCACGCCGCCGATTGCGGCGACACTTCGCTGCGCACGGTCTTACTCATCTCGTGGCGCGTCTCCATCATGTCGGCCAGCTTCATGTTACTCAGGCAACGCACTGTGGCGTTACTTACATTCGCCCGCAATGACCCGCGCGGATCGGTATTTTTGAATAGGTAAGCCACCGGATCGCTGATCCACATTTCATACCAGATCCCGATGCCCATCGGTGCGCCTTCCTCGGAGTTTACCGCTTCACTGCGGCGATACTCCTGATCCAAGCGCATGTCCAGTGTGTAACAGCGGCCAAAGAAGTTGACAATGAACGCGGAGAGACCCAATTCGGCCAAGAGAAAGTGCAAGCCCGGCTGATCCAGGACGCCGATCACTTTGCCGAATAGTACGTAAACCCGGCAGGTCCGTTCCTCGACGATGGCGTAAAGTCCGAAGAGCTTGGCGATGCCGAGAAAGATGGGCACTCCGAAGCTCAAGACCACAAACGTTGTCGCGGCGGTAACAAGAATTTCAATCACTTCGCCACCTCCTGGTATACGTCGCGCACTCTTTCAAACAGCCTCAGCCTCACATTGCGTAAGTAGGCCTCAAGCACGGCGGGGCCGGCGCGATGTAACTGCGACAACTCGGCGGCCAGTAACTTAATTGGCTCGACCTCGGCCTGGGCCTTGAGCGTTTCGATCTCCACGGCCCGCTTGGATTGGACAATCTTCTGGTCGGCGGCCGCTTGGGCCAGGCTGATATCGCTGGATACTTGGTTGTGGGCGGTATTGATGGCCGCCAACGCAGACTCCACCTCAGCCGGCGGGTCAATGCCGGTAATCAGAGAGGCGTCCAGCACCACGCCATAGCGGGCAGTCGACGAGCGGCATTCCTGGTCCATATACTCGTTCAAATCTCGCAGATTCTTGCGTAAGTCGTTAATAGAAATGCCAGTCATCTCCGCGCCGGGTAGACCTAGCGGCAAGGCGGCTTCGGCCTTGGCCTCAAAGTTGGCAATGCGCTGACGCAGCACCGAAACGAAGTAGCCCATCACATGGACCATGGGCCGTTTGATACCGAAGATGTAGCCGTAGAGATTGGCTTCGCTCACCTGGTAACGAATCTGTCCGGTCAGTCCGGTGTTCAACTGATCTTTGGTGACCGCCTCCAAGCGGGTGCCGCCCGAGTTGGCCGAGGCGTCCTCGGGATCGGCGGCCATGTTCTGCGTCACGGTGGCGATGGAGACTTTGTGGATCTGCTCCCAGGGCATCTTCAAGTAAGGGCCGCCCGGTTGAATTACACGGACTTGCGGATAGGTGTAGCGGGGCTTTTCTTCTTCGCGAAGGAAGGCGGCAATGGGATGGTCGAGCGTGGTTCCCGGCAGACGTTCGGCGCGGCCGAAGACGGTCTTGACGGCCCGCTGGTTCTGATCCACGGTGTAGATTCCCAATAGACCGACGCGAAAGACAAACCAGGCTAGCGCTCCGAGGAGAATGCCAATGAGAAAGGTCATGGGCTCACCATATCACGCGAAGTGTGTTATGTTCTCCGTATTCCTATGGAACGCAAAAAAGCCAGTGATTTCCCGCAAGAGCTCTTGAACCTTTTTGACAGTTACGTGCATGGCGAGATCGATCGCCGGGCGTTTCTGGAAGGCGCGCAGAAGTTTGCCGTGGGGGGCCTGACGGCGACCGCGATTTGGGAGAGCCTGCGGCCGAACTACGCTTGGGCGCAACAGGTGCCGACCAGCGATGGCCGCATCAAGGTGGAGACGGTGACGGTGGAGTCGCCGCTGGGCAACGGGAACATCAAGGGCCACTTTGTGAAGCCGGCTAACGCCAAGGGCAAGCTTCCCGTCGTGCTGGTGGTTCACGAAAACCGCGGATTGAACCCCTATATTGAGGACGTCGCGCGCCGTTTGGGCACGGAGAATTTTATGGCTTTTGCGCCGG
>JAYVRS010000657.1:0-1597 GCA_043776185.1 Bryobacteraceae bacterium
CAGCAAAACGCCATCCGCTGGATCATGCGTCAGAAGGCCTAGAGGCGGGGTTCACTCGTGGCTGCCCCTGAGGGGCCATTAGGGGGCGGGTACGTAAGCGGTTAAGAGGTTATAGAATGAAGGTGGGAACGGTTTCCGGCGAAGGCGCGCGAAGGATGACATGAGCTTAAGAATTGGTTGGTTGCGGCGGCGGGCGGTGGGCGCTTTGGCGTTGGTCGCGATGTTGGGGATCGGGTGGCTGGTGGGCGCGCCGTTTGCGCCGCAGACGGGTCCCGTGGCGAAGTCATCTTTGGTTCGTAAGCCGGTGGCGCTCAAAGCCGTGGCCCTGCAATCCGCGCCTCCAGATCGAGTGTTCGCCCAGACGGTGCAGCCATTTCTGCAAAAGAACTGCGTACGATGTCACAACGATGAGATGTCGATGGCGGGCGTACGGGTGAATCAGTTGGGGGCGGGGATGGAGGATCGGCAAATCGGCGTTTGGGAGGGGGTGCGGCATCGGGTGGAAGCCGGTACCATGCCGCCCAAGGGTCAGCCGCAGCCGAGCAGCGCTGAGCGGCAAGCGATTACGGCTTGGATTGCACAGTCCCTGGAGACGGCGCGTTTGCGCCCTGGGCCGAAGAACGGTCTGGTACGCCGACTAACGGTAGCCCAATACCGGAATACCTTGCGCGAGTTACTGCAATTGGATGATGACTTGACGGAAGCGCTGCCGCCTGATGCTATTTCGGTGGATGGATTTGTTAATAACAAAGACACGTTGCAACTGTCGCCGTTACTGCTGGAGAGTTACTTGGAGATCGCCGACGAGGCTCTAAAACGAGCCATTGTCGATCCAAAGTCCAAACCAGCGATTCAGAATTTCCGGGTGGACTTAGGCGCGGGGATCAATGCCGCGCCGATACCCGAGCAGCTGATTCTTGGAGCGAATAGTACGCTCTTGCCCAGTAAAGACTTTCTGGTAACCCAACTTACCGCTCGTAAGCCCTTCGCCTTCGACCCTTTTTTTATGCGGACCAAGTATCGCTTCATTGAAGGCTACGCGGGGAACGGCACGGTGCGCGGCTGGCGAGAGTACGACAGTATCTATCATTCAGTATTTGCCTGTATGCGAGGCAGCAATGGCTATCCCAAAGGAACCGCTCATAGCTCGGTGACGGGCGGCTTGTTACTGCGTCCGGCGATCCCCAATGAGGAAACGTTCACGGCGGAAGGCACCTTTGGCCCCAAGGCGAATTTCAAGATTTCGCTGCGGGAGTTACCCGATCATGGGCGATTCCGCGTAACGGTGATGGCGGCAAAGTACAACGACGCACTCTTACTGGATAGCGGCGCGGTGGCGCAGGCTGGGACGAGCGGAGTAGTGGCACCGGCGGCTTCGCGAAGCGTGACGATCCCACAGGCGGGAGTCTATCAGTTGGATGTTTATGCCTCGACGCGGAAGGAAGCTCCGAAGGCGCCAGATGCGTCGCGGCTTAGCGAAGGGCTCGCTGGCGCGTGGCCGCTCGATGCTGAGACGCCAGGCGTGCAGTTGGAAGGCACGGCTAAATTCGTCGATTCTCCGTTTGGCAAAGCGGTCGCGTTCGAGAAGGATGCCGAT
>JAYVRS010000658.1:0-5068 GCA_043776185.1 Bryobacteraceae bacterium
GACTATCTGGCCGCCCTCCCCGCCGACCGCCAAGCCGCCCTCAAAGCCGTCCGCGCCGTCATCCGCAAGAGCCTGCCCAAGGGCTTCGCCGAGCAGATGAAGTACGGCATGATCGGCTATGTGGTACCCCACAAGCTCTATCCCGCCGGCTACCACTGCAAGCCCGCAGAGCCCCTGCCCTTCGCCGGTTTGGCCTCGCAAAAGAACTACATGTCGCTCTACTTAATTGCCGTCTATTTCTCGCCCACGCTGCTCGCCTGGCTGAAGGAACAGTTCGCGTTGAAAGGCAAGAAACTCGACATGGGCAAAAGCTGCCTCCGCTTCAAAAAACTCGAAGACCTCCCGCTGGACGTCATCGGCGAAGTGATCGCGCGCGTCCCCGTCGCCGATTACATTCGCCAGTACGAATCCAACCTCAAACGCTAGCCACGCCGCTCCCAGTTCGCTAGGGCCGCTGGCGTAATTCGTCCAGCGATAAGTGGCCCGTGTAAATCGACATACCGAGCGCGCAGTGGATTCCCCAACTCGTCAGAGTATCGATTTCCGAGTAACTGGAGATTCCGCCCGCAGCGGTGATCTCATGCGAAGTTACGTCGCGCAAGCGGCGATACCAAGCCAAGTCAGTGCCCTGCATCATGCCCTCTTTGTCTACGTAAGTGCAAAGGAACCCGTGGGCATAGGGCTCCAGTTCGCGAATCACCTGTTCGGCGGTCAGGTTGAGGCTTTCGCGCCAACCCTTAACGGTGATGCGGCCCTCCAGCGTGTCGAGCGCGATCAGGGTGCGGGCTGGGTTGAGTTGCTGCAAAAACGCGTGGTTGATGCCGTCGCCGGTGAAGGCCGCCGTGCCGACAATCACGCGGCTGGCACCTTGTTCCAAGAGTTTATTGAAGCGATCGACCGTCCGTACGCCGCCGCCGATTCGAGAGGGGACGCGCGTGGCGACGTGGGTTACCAGATCGTCGTTGGCCCCGGTACCGATGGCCGCGTCAAGGTCAATCACCTGTAACTCCGGAAATCCGTGAAACCGGCTAATCATTTCATCCACGGAATCAACTTCCAGCGCTTTCTTCTGACCTCTCACCAATTGGACAACTTTGCCGCCCATCAGATCAATGCAGGGAATAATCAACTCTTCACTCCTGTTACCCGGACGGCCACGCCGCGCTTATCGAGATACTCTTTTAGGTCATTCACGGTGTAAGTGCCATAGTGGAAAATGGAGGCGGCGAGTGCCGCATCGGCTTCGCCCTCGGTGAGCACGGCTTCAAAATGCTCCGGCTTTCCGGCCCCGCCCGAAGCGATCACCGGAATCCGCGTGGCGCGCGAAACAGCGCGGGTCAAGGCGCAATCGAAGCCCGTTTGCACGCCGTCGGTGTTCATGGAGGTGAGTAAGATCTCGCCCGCGCCCAAAGCCTGTCCCCGGGCGGCCCATTCCACGACATCGAGGCCTTCGTCATGCCGCCCGCCCTTGGTGAAGACATTCCAACCACCGGTCGAATTCCGCCGCGCGTCGATAGCTAGCACGACTGCCTGGGCCCCGAATTCGGCGCTCAACTCCGCGATCAGTTCCGGACGTCGAACCGCGGCAGTATTCACCGAGACTTTGTCGGCACCGGAGACTAGGATGCGACGGGCATCAGTTACCTGGCGAATTCCTCCGCCCACGGTGAGGGGAATAAAGACCTTGCGCGCCGTGCGAAAAACCACATCGGCCATGGTGTTGCGTTCGTCGCTCGAAGCCGTGATATCGAGAAATACTAACTCATCCGCGCCCTGCTGATTGTAACGATCAGCTAACTCCACCGGGTCGCCGGCGTCTTGGAGATTGACAAAGTTTACGCCCTTCACCACGCGGCCCGCCGTGACATCGAGACAAGGAATAATACGTTTAGTGAGCATATTAGAGACGAACGAAATTATTCATAATCGCGAGACCCAAAGGGCCACTCTTCTCGGGATGAAACTGGACTCCGAAGACATTGTCCCGCTCGATAGCGGCGGAGAAATCTACCGTGTATTCACACGTCGCCGCCGCTTCCGGCACGACGGGGGCATAATAGCTGTTGGCAAAATAGACAAAAGGCCGCGCCCCGATATTCGCCAGCAGCCGTGAATCGGGCACCGGGCGAATCTCGTTCCAACCCATATGGGGCACTCGCGCCTCGGCACCGAAACGTTGCAAACGTCCCGGAATAATGCCGAACCCGGCCACACCCTCCGCCTCTGCGCTACTTTCAAAGAGACCCTGCATACCCACGCAAATGCCAAAGAAAGGACGCCCCCCACGGACATACTCCAGTATCGGGTCCCGCAAACGCATCGCGTCAATCGCGCGCATCATTTGTCCGAAATGTCCGACGCCCGGTAAAACCAATTTCTCGGATTGGCGAATCTCATCCGCCGAATCGATCAAACGATACGCGGCGCCGATCTCACTCAGCGTATTTTGCACGGAGCGCAAATTTCCGGCGCCATAATCGATGATCGAGATCATAGCAGGCCCTTGGTGGACGGCAGTTGATCCTTGAGCCGGGCATCCTTTGAGCAGCCATACCGCATGGCCCGGGCGAAGCACTTGAAAATGCCTTCAATCTTATGATGGTTGGAGCGGCCATACAAGATCTTGGCGTGTAAGTTCGCGCCGGCATGGACTACGAAGCCATCGAAGAAATCCGGCAGTAACTCCACCTGTAAGTCGCCTACATACGGCACTCGCACCGAGTCCTTGTAGGCAAGTGCCGGGCGGCCACCCAGGTCAATGGCGACCACGGCTAGCGTCTCATCCATCGGCAGTACAAAGTAACCGGCGCGATTGATACCTTTGCGATCCCCGAGAGCTTTAGAGAAAAGCTGCCCCAATACAATACCGACGTCTTCGACGGTATGGTGCTGGTCGACGTCCAAGTCGCCGGCCGCCTTCAGGTCGAGATCAAAACCACCGTGTTTGGTAAAGAGCTCCAGCATGTGATCGAGAAAACGAATCCCGGTCGAAATGTTGTAGCGGCCTTTCCCCTCCAGCTTCAGCTTGCCGGCGATCTGCGTTTCCTTGGTAATCCGTTCGATGGCGGCTTGACGCATGCGGTTAGACGACTCCTTCTAATTCGTTGATGTTTTCGATGATGTGGGCCGCGTTCTCCTGCTGAAATAGGCGGATCAGTTCGGCGCGATGGCCATGGGTGTCGGCGGCCACGCCGACAAAAGGCACTGCGGCGGCGCGCGAGGCCCGGGCATCATCCACCGTGTCGCCCACATAGAGCAGCGGCCGGGCAAGGTCAAGCGCGGCGATCTTCAGCAGGCCTTCCGGGTGTGGCTTCTGCTGCTCAACATCGTCCGCGCCGACCATTACGGAAATAGGCAGGCTCTTCGCAAAACGGTCGAGTGTCATTTGCGCTTCAAAGCGGAGGCGACCGGTGAAGATACCCAGGTCAAAGCGGGCGTTGAGCCGCTCCAATAGACCCGGCAGTGGTAACCAGCGCTCGCGTAACATCAGGCCTGGACGGGTATCATCGCCAAAGAAGATCTCGTTGAAATGCGCAATTACGGTATCTAAGGCAACTGGGTAACCAAGGTCAGCGCAAATCTTCTGAGAGAGTGACCAATCGTTATTCCAGCCACCTTGATTCTTGTACTCCTGAATCGCCTCCCGGGCGATGGTTTCACCCGTGAAAAGACGAACCGTTTCGACGATGGTCGCCCGATAACTCTCGCTCACTTCGACTAAGACGCCATCCATATCAAAGACAATAATTCGGTCGCTCATTTACCAGATCTCCCGCAATTCGAGCATGAAGCGCTCCGTCTGTGCGGCGCGACCGACGGTGACGCGGACGGCACCGGGCAACTCGTAGCTGCGATCGCGCACTAAGACGCCCCGCCGCCGTAACTCGTCACGAATGGGCACCGCGCGGTCGCCAGCGCGGAAGAGTACAAAATTCGCTTCGCTGCGCCAATAGCCGATATTCAATTCATCGAAGAAGCGATAGAGTGTCTCGCGGGAGGCCACGGCTTCGGCGACATAGGCGTCCACATACTCCGTATCGGCGACCGCCACTCTCGCCGCTAGCGCCGCGAGTAAGTTGACACTATAAGGCGATTGAGCTTTGCGAAGATGAGACATGTTGGCTTCGTCAGACATCAAGCAACCCAGGCGCATCGCCGCCATACCATACGCTTTCGAAAAGGTCCGACTCACAAATAGGTTCGAAAATCGACTTAGCAGGGGCAAAGCCGTCCGTCCGCAGAACTCATAGTAAGCTTCGTCGATCAACACGGCGGCTTGAGGCGCGGCTTTGAGAATGCGCTCCACGATATCTAAGCCAATGCCGCAGCCAGTGGGGTTATTCGGATTGGCCACGAGGATCGCGCGGGTGGAGGGTCGGATTTCGGCAAGAACCCGGTCAACCGGAAAGGCGAGCGTGTCCGCCTCATACGATACTTCACAAACCCGCGCGCCTGCCAGTTCGGCATAGAAACGATACATCGCATACGACGGGGTGAGGACCAACACTTCGTCCCCATCGTCGACATAAGTGTTGATCAACACCTGAATCGCTTCGTCAGTACCATTGCTGAGCAGTAACTCCGCGGGCTTAACCCCAAAGAAGGCCGCCAGTGCGGGCCGCGTCTCTTCGTACTCAGGATAAACGGCGAGCAGCGGCTCGGTTAGCACTTGGCGCAGATACTCGGCCACTTTGGGTGAGCAACCCACGGTGTTCTCATTGAAGTCGAGCCGTAACTTACCGGCGCGTCCCCCGGATGGGGGATGATATGGAGCCATGTTGAGCACGGCTGGGCGGGGAGTGATCATGCGAGCCTCACTTCTACCGAACGGGCGTGGGCCTCCAAGCCCTCCGCGCGCGCCAGGGTCGTAACCGTAGAGCCTAAGTCGCGCAGACCCCGCTTGGTGAGGCTTTGCGTGGCAATTACTTTGACAAAGTCAGCCGACGAGAGTCCACCACGCAAACGGGCCGCACCGGAAGTGGGCAGCACATGGTTGGGTCCAGCGGCATAGTCACCAGCCGCCTCGGGACTGGCCGCGCCGAGAAAAATTCCCCCGGCGTGACGAATG
>JAYVRS010000659.1:0-5059 GCA_043776185.1 Bryobacteraceae bacterium
CTGGGTTCCTTTCGTGAAAGCTTCGATAACTTCCACTGAAACACGGCGACGGGTGGCCCTTGTCAAGCCCCTAATTTACACCCTCAATTTTATGCGGCCCGCAAAAGTGGCCCAGTCCCGAAGATTGGCGCAGGAGTTTGGGTACGTTGACCCGGCGGGAAGCCGCGGCCCTGCGGTTGGCAACGCGCCACGACACGGCGTTTGGGTCGCTAGAGGTTGTGGAAGAGATGGAACGCAAGTATGGGGTCCAGTTGCATGCCAAGCCGCTGGACCGTCCACGCAAACCGCCCCATGCCGAAGCGGCGCTCACCGCGTCCGCGGCGGTGAACGCATAACGGGGTTGAAATCGCCCCCAAAATGCGGTGGGGTCGAGCTCCACCGCATTTTCATCCTCCCAACTGTCGTGCTACGTTATCGCTAGGAGAATAACGGGGATGCCCTGTATTCTTTACATCAGAGCTCAATTGGGTTACTCCAGAGAGCTAGCCACGTCGGCGAGAGTGCCAGGGTGTCCCAAGCGTTAGAGCGCCTAAATCGGACATGCGCCTCGCCGGCGAGGAGCGTGGAGCACGACCCGTAGGGAGTTTCGCGCGCCAAGCGCCAGTACAGGGCCGTCGAGGCTGCACGGCAAGGTATCCCCTCGTCTGTTGAGAAAGACTGCGTCCGGCACCACCAAGAGAGCTCGATGAAATCGGGGGGGCCGGGATCCGGTTCCCGGGCTTCAGGTTTGCCCCCCCTGATTGTCATCGGGGGCTGGGCGGCCAGTCGGCTAAGTGCCGCCCGAAGATTGTAAAGCCTTGCGCTAGAGGGAGGCGCGCGTGCAACTGGGAAGGGGCTAGCCGAGGGCTTTCGGGTCTACGCCGGTCTTTTCCCAGCGGCCGCTCTTGGCGGATTGGATGACTGTCTCGCAGACTCGTTGGGTTTGCAGGGCATTCGCAAAATCCGGCTGGGTGGGCTTTCCGCTTTCGATGCCCATGACGAAGTCGGCGAGGGCGTTGAGGAAGGTGTGCTCGTAGCCAATGCACGTACCCGGCACCCAGTAGTGCTTCATGTAAGGGTGCTCCGAGTTCGTGGTGTGGATCTTACGCCAGCCTGTTAGATGGCTTTCTACTTTCTTGCCGCTCTGCTGCTGATGATACTCGAAGTATTGTAAGTACTCGGGCTCTTCCAAATCAAAGTACAGCGAACCGTCTGCGCCGTTCATCTCGAAGGTGTTGAAGTTCTTGCGGCCGCGCGCATAGCGGGTGGATTCGAAGGTGCCGATGGAGCCATTGGCAAACTCGGCAAGGAACATGCAGGCGTCATCAATGGTCACCTTCTGCACTTTGCCGGTGACGACATGCTGGCGTTCTTTTACGAAGGTTTCGGTCTTGGCCGTGACGCGCGTGATGGGGCCGTTAAGCCACATGGCCGTGTCGATGGAATGGGCGAGTAAGTCGCCGGTGACGCCCGAGCCGGCCACCGCAGCGTCCAGCCGCCAGAGGCCAGGCCCGCCTTGCGGTACGTCGGTGGCAATGGTCCAATCCTGTAAGTAAGTGGCGCGATAGTGGAAGCTGCGCCCGATGCGGCCCTCGTCGATAATCTGCTTGGCCAGGGCAATGGCCGGAACGCGGCGGTAGTTAAACCACGCCATGTTCGGCACCTTGTACTTGGCCACTGCCGCCACCATCTTCTCAGCTTCTTTCGAAGTCATCGCCAGTGGCTTCTCACAGCAAATCATCTTGCCGTTTTTAGCCGCCGCCATGGCGATATCGAAGTGCGTGTCGTTGGGCGAACAGATATCAATCAGGTCGATATCTTCCGCCTCCACCAACTTCTTCCAATCGGTCTCAATGCGCTGGTAACCCCAGTTTTCCGCGAAACCCTTGGCCTTCTCGGCATTGCGCGCCGCCACGGCTTTGAGCACGGGGCGGTGCGCCACCGGAAAGAAATCATTGAGGCGTTTATAAGCATTCGAATGGGCCCGGCCCATGAAGCCGTAGCCGATCATGCCAATTCGTAAGTCTTTCATCCGTACCACTCCACTAACTTATCCAGGTAGCTCTTGCAGCGCTCGGTGGCGGCCCAGGCATCGGGCCAGAAACATAGGTCGATGGTCCACCAATCATGGGGCACATGGGAGGCCTTGAGTAACTCCGGCACGATGACATGAAAATTCAAATGGCCCAGACCAAAGGGCGGGTGAGCAGACGTCTCGTCGGCCCCGGTGGCGTCTTTGTGGCAGGAGTCATCGGAGTCAATTAAATGGATGTGGTTGATGCGCCCGGCGAGCCGATGAATCAGGTCGGTTTGCGTGGCGTAGACTTCGCGCTCCCCTTCCTGGCGCGCGCCCACCACGCCCACCATCTGTCCGTGGCAGGTGTCATAGAGAATGCCAAAGTTCTTCCGGTTGACGGCATCGTGAACCCGCACAATGTCGGATGGTTTATTGAAGGCAAAGCCCGGCTCAAACTCCCAAGTCATTTGGAGGCCATGGTCGGCGGCGATGTCGGCGCAGGTTTGCCAGGTCTTGGTGACGCGGGCCATCGCGGTCGCATAATCGACTTCGCGTAGGATGGTGGGCGGCTGCACGGTGTCGACGCGCACGCCGCCAATGCCGGTATCTACCGCAAATTCGCAGTTACGCTTGAACTCGGCAATATACTTAGTCTGGTCGTCGGTATTGATCAGTTTCTCGCCCCACAAGTTAGCGGCGATTCCGGAGAAGCCCAGCCCGCGCTGGGCCATCTTAGCCTTCAGTTCTTGACGTTGTGACTTAGTCGCCAGCGTGCCGGGCCAAGCGTCATCCGGACCATTGGGATTGCCCGGATTCGGATGCGGCGGAAACGCGCCCAACTCCAAACCGTCAAAGCCCAAAGCTTTCAGTTTGTCGCAGACTGTGTCGAAGTCAATGGGGTTGGCCCCGTATGGACCAATGGTGTAGGCCCAAGAGCCAATCGAAGTTCTTTTGCTCATAGAATCCTTATCGGTATATCACGAACCGGAGCCCACCAACGCGAGTTTCTGGGCGGTGGAGGCCTCCACGTCAGCGTGCAACGAATTGCCATGCGCATCCATGGTGACAATGGCGGCGAAATCGTAGACGTCCAGCTCCCACATGGCCTCGGGAATGCCAAACTCCATGAGATTGACCGACTTCACTTTTCGCACGGTGCGGGCATAGAATTGGGCCGCGCCACCGATGCCATTGAGGTAAACCGCGCCGTATTCTTTCAGCGCCGCGAGCGTTTTGGCACCCATGCCGCCCTTGCCGATGACCACGCGCACGCCGTAGTTCTTGATGACGGTCGCCTGATAGGGCTCCTCCCGAGAACTGGTGGTGGGCCCTGCCGCTTTCACCTGCCACTCGTCGCCTTGCTTGAGCATGACCGGACCGCAGTGATAGAGCACCGCGCCATGCAAATCCACCGGCGGCGGATTCTTCATCAGATAGGCGTGTACGGCGTCGCGACCGGTGTACATGGTGCCGCGAATCAACACCACGTCGCCAACCTTTAAGCCCCGAACCTGGGCTTCGGTGACTGGCGCTTGGAGCACCACTTCGTGGCCGGTCAAAGCGAAGCCTTCGCCTTCGGCCATGCGCTTCACTGACGCCGAAGGGTCGCGATAGAGCCACTGGTCGATGGCTCCCGTCTCAGCATTGAGGATCACGCCCAGTCTCCGGAAGGCCCAGCAATCATAGGCGACCGAGACGAAGAAACTGGCCGGCAGCCGGTTGGCGGCCATCACCTTGCAGCCGATGAGCGACGCTTTCCCGCCGAAGCCCATGGCGCCCATTCCGAGGAGATTCGCCTCTTCCATGACGGAGGCCTCCAACTCGGCCAGGACCGGATTGAGGTTCGTGTCATCCAGGGTGCGGAAGAGCTGCTCCTTGGCGAGCACATAGCCGTGGCCGCGATCGCTGCCGATGCAAACGCCAATCGCGCCGGGCGCGCAACCTTGCCCTTGAGCCTGCCATACCGCATGAAGCAGACACTTCTTGACGCCGGCCAAGTCGCGCCCGGCTTTGCCCAGATGGTCGAGATCGGCGGGCAGGGAATACTGAATATTCTTGTTTTCGCAGCCGCCGCCCTTCAGGATCAGCTTGATCTCGATGCCTTCGTTTTCCCACTGCTCGAAGTGGATGACGGGCGTCTCGGTGCCGAGGTTATCGCCGGAGTTGTGGCCAGTGATCGAGTCAACCGAGTTGGGGCGCAGTTTGCCTAACTTGGTGGCTGCGGCCACGGCCGATTGGATCGCGCGCTTCAGCACGATCTGGTTGGTGCCTACCGGGGTATGCACGATAAACGTGGGCATGCCAGTGTCCTGGCAGATGGGGCCCGCGTCGTCGGCGGCCATGTCGATGTTGGTGGCGATGATGGAGAGCGCTTGGGCCGATTGGGTCATGGGCGTCTCCATTTCGATCGCCACGCCCATCGCAGCGCGCACGTCCGGCGGCAGGTTGGTGGAGGTCTGGGTAATCAGTTCAAGCAGGCTGGCAGCTAAGTGTTGCATAGGGGGTTATTTTAGGGGAATGCGGACTTGGGCAATCAGGCCCGGGCGCACGGCCGGGTTGGGACTTTTAAAGTCCACGTAGGCTTCATTGGCTTTGATCTCGCGAACGGTGGCCGCGATGGGTTCGTTGCCGGCTTCGACCAAATAGATGAGCGCGGGTTGGCCGGGCTTCACTAGCTTCAGCTCTTCGGCATTCAGTTCCACGACGGCTTCCATGGCGGTGAGGTCAACGGCGATCTGAAAGACTTCGCTAACGCGACGGTCCACGGCCTCACCGTTTTGCTTGGAAACCTTGACGATTACGCCATTGGCGGGCGCGTGAATCTCCGCCGAATTCAGGTCGCTCTTGGCTTCTTCCCATTCGGCGGAGCGGTCGGCGAGCGCTTTCTTGGCGTCGTCGAGCAGGCGGGTATTGGAGTCCACGCGGTCCGACGCTTGGCGCGCCAGATTATCCTTGGCTTCGAACTCCACCAGCGCGGACTCGTAATCTTGTTTGCTCTTTTCAAATTTCAAACGCGGCGTGGCGCCTTCTTTCATCAGCATGCCTTGCCGGTCAAACTCTTTG
>JAYVRS010000660.1:0-1594 GCA_043776185.1 Bryobacteraceae bacterium
TGAATACTTCGGCGGCCGGCGCTTGACTAGTCAGGATCGCCTTGGATCAGTGGGAGGCTACTATCCCTATGGCGAGGCGAAGTCGGGCACGGTATCCAATGCCGATTCGTTTGCCACTTACTATCGGGACTCGACGGGTCTGGACTATGCGAACCAGCGGTACTACGCGGTCGGTTTCGGTCGGTTTGCGACCGTCGACCCACTGGTGGCGAGCGCGACGGTGCGTGATCCAGGGACTTGGAATCGTTATGCTTACGGCGGGGGAGATCCTGTCAACCGCCTGGATCCCAGTGGATTGTTGTACGAAGCCCCGGGCTACGACGATAAGCTCTATACGCAAATATTTCTGACACAAGCCCCGCCTTCAGCCGCTGGGCCCGATCCGGCTGACAATTGGCCGCCATATGTGTACCTCCAACGGCTGTCCACTCCTTTTAGTTACGACTGCGTGACTTGGGAGTGCAATGCGGTGAACGCATCCCTGACGGAGGAGGCATATGATCTGCTATTGATCAACGGCCTCCTCCAAGGGGCACCCACTCAGGTGCTCCCCCAGATTCGGGCCGGGGGGATCTACGTCGTGACTGTGGGAGGTCTTGTTTTCGCGAAACTCATCGAGTATTTCAATCAAGCAGGGAACGAGCAACGACAGATCAATCAAGCTTTCGCGGCTGCGCTCGAGGAGTGTAAGAAGGAAGGTAAGCCCATCCCGGAGAGACGAGAGTTGCCGGAATTTCGAGGAATGCTCGGGGACGCGATTGAAGCTTATAAGCGCCGAGAGGCAGAAAAGATAACGGGGAACGCAGACACCTTGAGCTACAGGAAAATCAAGGAACTGGCAAAAGAACTCCTTTGCGGTGACGATAAATGACAGTTTCGCGCGCGCGAATAGGTCAACTGTTAGCCGAATTGAGCGGACAGTCGTTAACCGGCTCTCACCGGACTCTCAACATGGAGTCATTTCTTTTCGGGGAGTACACCAATGTGCCCCGGTCCGAGCAGCGTTACTTGGCGCCAATCGTCCTACAGACCGAGTGTGAGTGGATCTTGCGATGCCCCAAAGGCCTCCTCATACGTTCTGATGAATCCGATCGGACCGAGCGCTTGTCTGCGGTGATTCAGAGGTTGAGAGCGGGACACTCAAGGTCGCTATCCGTAGAGAAGGCCATCGTCAACGCACGTCGTGGCCTCGCTATCAAGTTTCTCGGTGGCTACGATCTCAGGTTGGAGATTCGCCACGCCCGGGATTGTTGGCGGGTCCTGAGGTTTGACGGGATGTGCTTCACCTTCTGCGACGGGGCTTACCGAGAGACTGCCCCTGGCCCCATTGATCCTAGACTGTTGAAACTCAGGAGTAAGTTGGGGCTCTGATTGCGCATTCCGTGAGCCCAGTGGTACAAAAACGGAATCGGGAATTTGGGATGTGGAGGATGTGGAGAGGATGTGGAGGATGTGGAGTGCCGGGCAGAGCGCCGGGATAAACCGGCATACGGTAAGGGATGAAAGAGCCCTACAGGAAAGGAATAGCGAGCCATTCTGGCCTCGAGTTTTGCGTGGGGCATCGTGAGGTGCCAGGCGAAGCGTAAACAGAGGA
>JAYVRS010000661.1:0-5053 GCA_043776185.1 Bryobacteraceae bacterium
AGAGCCCAGCGGCTTTCAAATACGACCGGGGTCGTCTCATGGACATTATTCATTAAAAAGACGCGCTTGCCGAGGCTCGAAAGTAACTGGTCCATCGAACTACGGTCGAAGCCTTGGCCGCCTTCGGCTGAAGCACTTTCCAAGCCCTCGAGTAAGCGATTCTTGTCACGCTCAGTCTGCAGACGGCCAATGAACCAGGTGCCCGTATTGCCCAGCCCTTTATAGTCAAGGTCCACGGGATTTTGCGTGGCGAGTACCACGCCGACTCCGTACGCTCGGGCCTGTTTCAGCAGAGTAAGTAAGGGCTTCTTCGAAGGCGGATTGGCCACTGGGGGGAAGTAGCCGAATATTTCGTCCATATACACTATGGCCCGCAGGCTGGTGGTGCCGGCCTGCTTACGAGTCCACGCCAGAATTTCATTGAGTAACAGCGACACAAAGAACATGCGCTCGCTGTCACTAAGATGAGCGATCGAGATCACCGACATACGCGGCTTGCCTTCCGCCGTGTAGAGGAGACTCTGTATGTCGAGCGGCTCGCCTTCCATCCAGGCTTCAAAGCCCGGCGAGGCTAGTAAGTTATTCAGCGCGGTCGCTAATTCAAAACGCTCTTTGGCCGGGTAGAAACTCTCTAACTCCATCACGCCGATCTTCTGGAAGCCAGGCTGCTGTATATCGTGAATCATGGCGGCCAAATCCAGCGAGCGGCCATCGGCCCAGGCGCGCGACAGAATCTGGCTCAATAAGATGTGTTCGCGACTTTTGGCGGGGTCAGCGTCAATGTCGAGTAAGCCGAGTAACGCGGTGGCCGTCGTGGTGACGCGGTCTCGAATGGCTTCGCGGTCGTCGGTATCAGGCGGCGCGAAGGACTTGATAATGCTGAGCGGCAGACCCGCGTTGGAACCCGGCGTGTAAATGGCCATGTCAACCGCCGAGAGAAGCTTTTTAATGCGTTCGCCGGATTCGCCCCACTTGGCGAGTCCGCTCTTCCAAAGGTCAGCCTGCTGTTGGGCAAAGGCGTCCCGCGAGAGGCCCTGTTGTTTGGCCTCCTCTTCGTTCACCCAAGGAGCAAACTCCTCGGCGCTCAGGTTGGGGAATTGCAGCAGAAGATTGCCCAAGTCGCCCTTGGGATCGATCATCAACGCGGGAATGCCATCAATGGCCGCCTCTTCCAGCAGGCTAAGGCAGAGGCCGGTTTTTCCGGACCCGGTCATGCCAACGCAGACCGCGTGGGTTACCAGATCCTTCGAATCGTAGAGCAGCAATTTGTCGGGCGCTTTGGCCTCGCGCCCCAAGTAAAATACGCCCAGCTTTTCGAAGTCCTGCATCGTTTCTCAGGATACTCCTTATCGCTCGATCACCAAACCTTCGTCCGCCACTCGCTGCTCCCAGCCGGACTCTTCGAGCAGCGGCGTCGTGCTTTCGCGCTCGGGCCAACCCAGGCAGAGGTAGGCGATGGGAATCCAGTGGGCGGGGACATCGAGCAGTTGGTTGAGCGGTTGCGGATCGAGGATCGACACCCAACCCAGGCCCAAACCCTCCGCGCGCGCCGCGAGCCACAACGTGTGAATCGCCATCACCACTGACCACGTGAGCGTGCCGGGCATGGTCTGCCGGCCGAGGCCGTGGCCGGTGCCGGTGGTCTCGTCGGCAAAGACGGCCAAGTGGACTGGCGCTTGGCGCAGACCCTCCAGCTTCAGCGAAACATAGCGACTGGCCTGTTCGCCCTGATAACGCTCGGCGGCGGCGGCGTTGGCGGCCGCGAAGTTGTCGCGCACGGCTTGGCGGCGGTCGCGGTCACGCACCAGCACCCAGCGCCAGGGCTGCGATAGGCCCACCGACGGCGCGCGCATGGCTTGGCTGAGCAGGCGATCCACGAGCGACGGTTCCACCGGATCGGTGCGGAAATGACGGACGTCGCGTCGCCATTCCAGCAGTTGAGCCAGGGTCTGGCGGAAGGCGGAATCGAAGACGGGGACAGGCACCAGGTACTAGCATGGCACTGGTGCCGGTGCTCAGATCTTCTCTCGCCGCTGGATATTGCGCACCACTTTCACCAGTTCCTGGGTGATGGTCGGAACGGCGCCCAACGCCAACAGGGTCAAGTCATTGCTCAGCGGCAGAGGGGGAACTTTGAAAAATCCAGCCAATGTTGCATTCTGCAGGCTCCACAACTGGAAGCCAATGGAAACGGTCACCACGATCACCAAGTGAGGGTTCGAGAAGAAAGGGATCAGCCAAATGGGCTTGGTTTCGCTCCGCACCCCGAAAGATCGCAAGAGCTCGGCAAACACGAGCACCGCGAAGGCGGCCGCGCGAGCCACCTCCGCATTGGCCGTGTTGAGAAAATACAAGTAAGCTGCAAACGACACTCCCGCCGTCAGGAAACCCGTCAGCAGAATCCGGCGCAGGAAGCCTGAATCCACCATGCGCTCTGACGGGCGGCGAGGACGGCGTTTCATTAGGTCAGGGTCAACCTGGTCGGCCGCCAGGCACAACGCCGGCAAGCCGTCGGTCACCAGATTGATCCAAAGTAGATGCAAGGGCAGCAGCGGAGACGGAAGACCGGCTATCACGGCGACGGCCATCAAGAGCAGTTCGCCCATGTTACCTGCAAGCAGAAATTCGAGCGTTTTGCGAATGTTGCTGTAGATGCCGCGCCCTTCTTCCACCGCCTCAACGATGGTGGCGAAGTTGTCATCGGTGATGATCATGTCCGCCGCTTGCTTGGTCACTTCGGTGCCGGTTTTGCCCATGGCGATGCCAATGTCCGCCCCCTGGATGGCCGGTGCATCGTTCACGCCATCGCCCGTCATGGCCACGACGGCATCGTTGGCTTTCCAGGCGCGGATAATCCGAAGCTTGTGCGCGGCCGTTACGCGGGCGTAGGCCGCCACTTCTGGAACGCGGGTTTGCAACTGGTCGTCGGACAACTTATCGAGCTCCACGCCGGTGACCACCGAAGGAGCCGGCCCGGCATCCAGCCCGATGCCGAGCTGCTGGGCAATGGTGGCGGCTGTGGAGGGATGGTCGCCGGTAATCATCACGACGCGAATACCGGCCGCGCGGCACATCTCGATGGCGCGCTGGGCCTCGGGACGGGGTGGATCGTACATCCCGGTCAGACCCACGAAGACCAAGTCGCGTTCCACACCCGCCGCCGTAAACTTGGCGTCGACCGCGCTGTCGAGGGGGCGATAGGCTGAGCCCAGCACGCGGAGCGCCTCCTTCGCCATTTCGGAAATTTGGGCCAGAATCTGTTGCCGGTCAGGTTCGTTCAATGTGCGGATGCCCGAAGCCGTGTAGAACTGAGTGCAACGTTCCAGCAACGGGTCCGGCGCTCCGTTAATGAATGCGCGCAGCTTCCCGTCCGGCATCCGGCGGATCGTCGTGCTCCGCTTGCGGTCGGAATCGAAGGGAATATCCTGCTGCTTCGGAAGGTCGTGCTCCAAACGCTCTAGGTTGCCGCCCACTTTCAGCCCGGCCGAGAGCAACGCGCCTTCCGTCGGATCGCCCACTGCTTTCCAAGCGCCGTCCTCGTGAACCAGATGGGCATGATTGCTGCCCATCAGCACCGTCGCCAATTCGAGCAACGGTGCCGCGTGATCCCCGTCGGCCTTGCGGCCCTCGAACTGAACTTCGCCTTCGGGCCCGTAACCCTCGCCTGTTACCTCGTAGCGCCGGCCGGAGACATAAATCGAGCGCGCCGTCATTTCGCCTACCGTCAACGTGCCGGTCTTGTCCGTGCAGATGACATTGGTGGAGCCCAGCGTTTCCACGGCTGCCAGTTTGCGCACCAGCGCTCGACGAAGGGCCATTCGCGACACGCCCAGCGAAAGTGCCACGGTAACCACAGCGGGCAGCCCTTCCGGCACCGCAGCCACAGCCAAGCTGATTGACGTCATCAACAGTTCGAGCATGCCGGTGCCCCGCATCAGTCCGAACCCGAACAATAGCGCGACGATGCCTAAGGCGGCCCACACCAGCACGCGCCCCACCGCATCCAGTTTGCGCTGTAGGGGGGTGTCTTGGCCGGTGTCAGCTTCGTTGAGCAGCCCCGCGATGCGGCCTAATTCCGTCTTCATCGCCGTGGCGACTACGACGCTTCGCCCGGTGCCGGCGGAGACGCTGGTGCCGCTGAACACCATGTTCGTGCGGTCCCCCAGGGGAACATCCTCGCCTTCCAAGGCACCGCACTGCTTCATCACCGCCTCAGATTCGCCCGTCAGCGCCGATTCCACGCATTGCAGCGAGGCCGCCTCCAACAAACGGGCGTCGGCAGCGACCAAGTCGCCCGCCTCGATCACCAAAATGTCTCCAGCCACCACTCCTGCCGCTGGAATCGCCGCCACCTTACCGTCACGGCTCACCTTGGCTTGCGGCGCGGTCATCTTCTTCAGAGCCGCAATCGACTTCTCCGCCTGGAACTCCTGATAGAAGCCGATCAAGGCATTCAAAAAGACAATCGCCAGAATCGCGAACGCGTCCAACCAATCTCCCAGGACGCCCGATACCACGCCAGCCACAATCAGAATCCAGATGATCAGGCTTTTAAACTGCGCCAGGAACATCCAGAATGGGCTGGCACGTTCACTTTCCTTTAGCTCGTTGGATCCATCGGCGCTGAGACGCGCAGCGGCATCCTGCGCCGTTAGTCCAGTGGCCGACGAGCCCAGTTGCTTGAGCGCTTGTTCTGCTGTCGCGATGTGCCACGCCTTGCCGTCGTCTACCGGTGACTCGGTTGGCTTCATTCCGCGCACCCTTTCGTATCAGTCCTTCAGTAGACCATAACAGACCGTGCCAGGGAGGCAAAACGTTTAACGAACGGCGAACGACAGGCGGGTCTCCGAAGGAATCACGACGCGCGGCCCAGACATCACCATCGCGACTCCGGCGCCCGTGGCCGCGCCAGCGCCAGCTCCAATGGCGGCGCCTTTGCCGCCTCCGAAGATGGCTCCCAACGCTGCGCCGACGCCCGCCCCGACGCCGGTCTTGATCCCGGTGCCCTTTCCCTTGCCTTGGCCGGTGCTGGTGGTGTTGGCGGTCGTTAGAT
>JAYVRS010000662.1:0-1590 GCA_043776185.1 Bryobacteraceae bacterium
CCACCATCTCATAATCGGGAACAAAGGCCCTCACGAGTCACCTCCGGCCGCTGCCTTTTTGACGGCTTCGAAGATGCGCATGTATCCAGTGCAACGGCACAGATTGCCCGCGAGTCCCATGCGAATCTCGGCCGGCGTGGGCTGCGGATTGGTCTTCAATAAATACGCCGCTGCCAACACCATCCCTGGAGTGCAGATACCGCATTGCGCGCCGCCATGCTTTAAGAAGGCCGCTTGTACGGGATGGAGAGCATCTGAAGTAGCTAAGCCTTCAATCGTGGTGACCTGCGCTCCGCCCGCTTGTAACATCGGCACCAGACAGCTATTTACTAACTCACCGTTCATGAGGACGCTGCAAGCGCCGCACTCGCCTTCGCCGCAGCCTTCCTTCACGCCGGTGAGCCGCAGCTCTTCCCGCAAAACGTCCAGCAACCGCGCCATTGGGTAGCTTTCCACGGTGCGACGCTCGCCGTTCACCTCGAAGTCAATATGCACTCGCTCAGCCACCCAGCACCTCCATCAATTGCTCCGGCAGCAGCGGAATGCGATTCACCGCCCGGCCGATGGCATCTTCGACAGCGTTCAGGATGGCGGGCGCGGGGCCATCCATGGGCAACTCGCCAATGCCCTTGGCACCCGCTGGACCATAGGCATAAGGGTTCTCGGCAAACAGTACGCGGATGGGAGGCAAGTCCACTGACGTAGGCATGATGTAGTTAGTCATCTGGCCGTTGGCCATGCGCCCTTCCTGCCAGACGACGTGTTCAGAGAGCGCATAGCCAATGGCTTGGGCGACGCCACCTTCAATCTGCCCGAGGGCGAAAATAGGATGAATGACGCGCCCCACTTCCTGCAAAGCGACAAAATTATCCACATGGATTTGGTAAGTTAATGTGTCTACCGTTACTTCGGCGACATAGACGGCCCAGGCAAACGTGCCGTAAGCGTCGCCTTGATACTTTTCGTCGTCCCAGTAGACGTTTGGCGGCTGCTGATACTCGCAATCGGCGTGTAACGCTCCGTGTTTTTCTAAGTAAGTGGCGCAGGCAGTCGCAAACTGTGCCTCCGAGTAAGTTTCGGCTAAACCGGCTCCATCGTGCAGCATCTGGCGGAGCTTCTGCGCCGCCGTTTCGACTAACTTACCCACAATCATGCAGGTGCGTGAGGCGACGGTGGGTCCGCTATTGGGCACCTTGGCCGTATCGGGCTGCACCAAGGTGATCTGGTCGTAACTTACTCCGAGCGTGTCGGCGGCGATCTGCGACAGGATGGTATTCGTGCCTTGTCCAATCTCGGTGCTGGCCACTAAGACGCTTACCTCACCGTGTACATTCGCCTCAATGCCAACCACTGACTTCAGATAGCGCTCGCCGGAACCCGTAAATCCCGCGCCGTGCATGAAGGTCGCAAAGCCGATGCCTTTGCGGAGAGTGCCGGTTTGGTTCTCCTCCGCAAAACGCCGCTTCTTCTCGTCGTAGCCCGCAGAATCCAGCGCTCGTTGCAGCAATGCGCTGAGGTCAATGTCTTCGCGGATCACTTGGCCAGTGGCCGTGGTCTGGCCCTGCTTCAAAAAGTTACGGCGGCGGAACT
>JAYVRS010000663.1:0-5043 GCA_043776185.1 Bryobacteraceae bacterium
CGTCGCGCTCGCTGAGCCAGACGAAGCCACCGCCATCCAATGGATAAGGCTCGTTCAAATCGACCCAGGCGGGGTCTTGATCGCGAAAGACGCGCGTGGTTTGCCCAGACTTGGCATTGGCCACCAGGACGTCGTGGCGATTCTGCAGACGGTTCAGCTGCTGCACCAGGAGTTGGTCTTTCACCCACTCCATGCGCGAGATGTATTGTTCCCGCGAGTCGCCGGGCAGCTCGATCCATTTCGTGGGCCCTCCGGTAACCGGCACCACGCCCACGCGCGCGGCGGAGTTGCGGGTGCCCGCCTTGGGATAAGGAATGGGAATCAACTTAGGATAAGTGGCGGACGTATTGTCAATTAAGTTGAAAGTGCCGACGCCCGTCGTGTCGAATTGCCAGTAAGCGACCGATTGGCCATTGGGGCTCCAGCGAAAGCCGTCGCGTAAGTGTAACTCTTCTTCGTACACCCAATCGCCCATACCATTGATAAATTGCGGGGAGCCATCCTGAGTAAGTGCCGTGATTTCGCCGGAAGCAAGGTCTTCGACATACAAGTTATTCGCTCGCACGTAGGCCACGCGCAGGCCATCGGGTGAAAACTTCGCAAAGAAGAGCGCGGCCTCGTCCGTTTTACTGGCCAACTGAGTTAATCGGCCGGTGGGTAAGTGGAGCACCCAATAGTCGCCGCGCGTGTGTAGGCGCCAAACCTTGCGCGTGTTGGTGAAGATCAGCAGACGCTGTCGGTCTTCTGACCAGCTGTATCCTTCCGCCTTGAGCGGAGCGGTGCGGCCTTGCGGCGTGAGACTTTTGGCGGAGATAAGCACGGTGCGCGCGCCGGTAGCCGTTTCGTAGCGGATGATTTCGCCACTTTCGACGGTGGTGTAGGCCGCGCCATCGTCCAGCCACGCGGCCGGTCCAAAAGTCTTAAGGGCGAACTCCTTAGTCTCGAACACCCGCCGCAAATACGCTTCCAATGGAGCGTTCTGGGCGGGCAGCGGGTTGACGCCGAGGCATAGGCAGAGGACAAGGATTCGCATGGCGTTAGTATGCCACGCCCCTCCGTGCCAAGGACCTAAGGGCGTGGAGAAGTTCTCGTCGGAGCGAGGTTTCGCCGATAAGCTAGAATGGAGGAGGCGGTAATTATGGGCTTAGTTCATCACGATTCTTTGCTTTCCTCCGTTCGGCCAGCGTCGAGCGTGGCCGGGCTACTGTTTGAAGCGACGCGCGTGTTCGGCGATTCGACCGAAGCGAGCGAGTGGGTGAACGAGCCGATCCCCTCGTTGGGAGGCCGCAAGCCGTTGGAACTGTGGGGCGGTACGCTTGAAGAGCAGCAGCGGGTGCTAACGATTCTGGGGCGAATCGAGCACGGGATTTTCTAGTTGAAGCTGGTCTACCGGCTTTGTCATTCCTCTTATCCGGCGGCGAGTGGAGAAGGTGCCAAGCGTTTTGGCGGGCGATGGAACCCGGTGGGGGTACCGGCTATTTACGCGGCAGAGAGTAGAGCGCTGTGCATTCTGGAGCGGCTGGTTCACTTGGTGAGGTTGCCACGAGGCGAAGTCTTTAGCCGCATTCTGATTCCAGACGACGTGGTAGTTCACGCTCTGGAGCCCGCTGCCCTGCCTGCCGGCTGGGACAGTTCCGTGGAGTCTTCCGCTGTCCAAACACTAGCGGCCGAGGCGATGGCGGAACGCGATGTGGCAGTGCTACAGGTGCCGAGCGTGATCGTTCCCGGCGAGTTCTGCTACGTGCTCGATCCGGTGCATGCCGACTTTGCGAAAATCCAGTTTGAGGCGGGTGTGCCGTTCGAGTACGATCCCCGGCTGGTTCGCGAGGGGCGAGGTGTATGTTGACGCCGGACGAGTTTCGCGAATTCCTTTGGGCGGGGCATGGCCGGGCGGCGGCTTATGCGCGGACGCATGATGTGGGCGGGGTTTTGGGAAGTGATTTTGGATACCTGCTTGCATTGCCGGGCGGTCGATGCCGCCTGTGAAGGCACTCGTGCGGGTTACATGCTGGAGTTGGTTACTCACCTGCCCGATGCTGCCTTCTACACCGATTCGGTGCTTGAATCCTTGCCTCAAGGCGGCGACGATTGGGATGAGGCGCAGCGCTTTCATTTCGCTACTTACCTGGCGATGGAAGGCGACGAACGGGCCAAGCGATTGGTCTACGAGAACTATCGTCCGGGGCCGCGTCATGGGGAATGCAGCAGTCGGGGAAGGCCAGCAAAAGTAGTACACTCTTTATCTATGGGTAGCTTGCCACAGTGTTTCGTAGCATATCCGTCATCACCAGCCTCCCGAGCCGAGACAGTCGAGCTCGCGATTGAAACTATTTCCCGAAGTGATGTAGTTTGCATGAGGGGTTGGAAAACCATACTTCCTGGGGGGAGGCTAATAATCAGTCGAGTGTTCGACGAAATTCGCGCCTGCGACTGTCTCGTTGCAGATTTGACGGGCCTGAATCCTAACGTTCTATTTGAGCTAGGCTATGCACTGGCTCATCGAAAGAAATTATGGATCCTTCTCGATACTTCCATTGAGAAGGCGAAATCAGATTTTGATCGATTTCAGCTATTTTCGACTGTGGGTTATCGGGGATCTAGCAATAGCGATAAGATTGTCGAGGGCTTCTACAACGACCAACCGTACGCGCCTGGGCCTTGTCTTTATGACGATCTTCTGGAGGTTTCAAAGCGACCGATGCGACCGACGCTCGTGTATTTGAAAGCTCACGTGGCGACCGAGGCCTCAAATAGGCTAACGCGAAGAGTTATGGCTGGGCAAATCGCGTCAGTGATCGACGATCCGGCTGAGGGCGCCAATCAGCCGCTGAGTTGGTATGTCAATCGAGTAGAAGCGTCATCTGCGGTGGTATGCCATTTGCTTTCGTCCGATCACGTGAATTGGCAGCTTCATAACGCTAAACAGGCATTTGTTGCGGGAATGGCGCACGGCTTAGGTAAGCCTCTACTGATGCTTGCGCATTCGCCCTATTCTTCGCCGCTCGACTACAAGGACTTGCTGCGTGTTTGTGATACTGCTGTGCAGGCTGAAACTCTTTTTAATGAGTGGTTTGCGCCAGTCGCAGAAACTGTTCGGGTGCAGGAGTCGAATGCCGAGTACTACAAGAATCAGGCCATCGCTCGCAGTACTTTAGAGAAGATAGATCTGGGGGAGATGATTGCCGAAAATGAATCGGAGTACCTGGCTAACTACTTCATTCCGACGGCGGCATACAACGAGGCTCTTCATGCCAATCACTCCATTTTTGTTGGACGGAAAGGCACGGGAAAGAGCGCGACGTTCTATAAGCTTCAAGACGAGCTTAGCAAGGATGTGCGCAATCACGTTTGCATCATCAAGCCTGTTGCGTACGAGCTTGAGGGCGTTGTATTGCTGCTAAGTAAAACTCTGAATAACGCAGACAGCGGATATTTGATTGAAAGTCTGTGGAAGTTTCTGATCAATACGGAACTAGCTAAGAGCTTGTTCACTCAGATTAACTACCGCCCTGTTTACTATGGTCGGACGGCGGGAGAGCGAGATCTAGTTGAATTCGTGGAACAAAATACGTCCTGGATAATGCCAGAGTTTTCAATCAGGCTGGAGTCTGCAGTGAGTAAACTTATGGCATTACCAGAAACGGGTACTGTGGACTCCAGAAGGAAGAACATAAGCGAAAAACTGCATGGGGACATGCTACCTCGCCTCAAAACCATCACAGGAAACTTGATCTCTGGGAAGAATCGCGTCGTAATTCTCGTGGACAATCTCGACAAGGCGTGGGACCAGACTCAAGATTTGACACGCGTCAGCGAATTGCTCTTTGGGCTACTCAGCGTGAGTAATAGAATCGCAACGGATTTCGAGCGCGACGCTACCTTTCGGGGAAAATGCGCCTTTTCGCTAATCTTGTTTCTTCGCAGTGATATTTACGCCGCTATTATTCGCTTCGCGCACGAGCGTGATAAAATTCCCGTCCGGCGCATGTCGTGGGACGACCCGGCGATGTTGTTGAGAGTGCTCGAAGAACGATTTATCAAGTCGGATTTGGATTGTGGAGAACCGGAGGAGATTTGGCAGCGCTTCTTTAGTGCTACGGTTCGAAATAGAACGACCCGGCAGTATTTAGCTGAAACGGTGTTGCCAAGACCCCGTGATCTGCTTTACCTTGTTAAAACGGCGCTTCAATTTGCCATCAATCGCAACCATGGCCGAATTGAAGAGGAGGATTTGCTCTCCGCTGAGGTCGAGTATTCACGCTTCGCCCTAAATTCGCTCATGGCCGAGAACGCAGGGCAGATTCAGAGTCTTGAGCGGCTGCTCACTCAGTTTTCCCTCTCGAGTGAAATCATCACTGAACTGGATCTTCTGGGCTGCATCGAGCGCGCCGGGGTCATTGAGCAGCCGAGTGACGTTGCCGAGTTTTTGTGCGAATTAGCCTTCCTGGGGATGGAAGTGGAACCAAACCGCTTCGAATACCTTTACGACGAGGCCGATACGGCGAAGCTTCGTGCGATGGCGAGCCGGGGTGCCGAGCAGAATCCACAGGGGCTGCGAAGATACCGGATTAATCGGGCCTATCATCGATACCTTGAAGTTAAGCCGGGGGCTGACCTAAATCAGCAGGCAATTGAGGTGTGACAACCCTGTGGATTTTATGTCAGCGAGATTCCGGGAAGCGCGCTAGCCCGCTAAACTAGAAGCTACATGGCGAGGACTCTCGATGTCGGTTGCGGCATCAATAAATACCCGGGGTCGATCGGGATCGATGTGAATCCGCGGACGAAGGCTGATGTGGTCTGCAACCTTGACCACTTCCCTTATCCCTTCCGCGATGGCACGTTTGCCGAGATCCGGGCCATCCACGTCATTGAGCATGTCGCCGATGTCATCAAAATGCTGGAGGAGTTCTACCGGCTGCTGGAGCCTGGCGGCAAGGTCATCATTGCCACTCCGCACTACACGGACTTTAGTTCCTTTTGCGATCCTACCCATCGCTGGCACCTCAATAGCTACAGCTTGCGGTACTTCGGCGAGCGCAA
>JAYVRS010000664.1:0-1587 GCA_043776185.1 Bryobacteraceae bacterium
CCAATCACCGGCATCATCTCGCCCTTGGCCGCCGCCGCGGTTAAGTCACGCCCATATTTCTCAAGTAACTTGCCGCCCGCCGGCGCCTTCCCGCCGCCCTTCTGCTCCAGCATCTCGCCGGTCGATTCGCGCGTCTCAACGGCCTTGGTCACCGCCTCTTTCGTCACGCCCGCATCGCGCAGATCGCCCACCACGCCCGTCTCGCCAAACTCGATCGCCGCCATCACAAAGTCCACCGGCTCGGCGCGCTCAGCCCCTCGCCGGTTCATCATCTCGAATGACTTATCGATCAGCAACCGCAGCCCCGACGACGCCGTCGGACGCCGCCCCGGCTCCAGCTTCGAGTTCTTCTCCTTGTTCAACTTGGTGGAGAACAGGTCCAGCAGACCCGCCGCCGCCACCCCGCTCTTATCCAGCATCGCCGCCAGCGGACCTTCCGCATCCAACAGCACATACAGCATGTGCAAAGGAGAGATCTGCGCCTGCTGCCGCTGCTCGGCCAGCACCCGCGCACTCTCCAGCGCCGTTTCGAGTTCATTCGATATTTTGTCGAGATCAATGGCCATGGCTTTGTCCTTACTATTCCAAACGGCACTTATTCCAGACGCCGGCGCCGCGGTGGCGGCGGCGGTGCATCATCACTAGGCTTTACTTCCGGCGGCTCCGCCCGTTTAAACAAATCCCAAGGCGCGCCGCCCCGGTTCGGCAGCGGAGGCGGCGGCGGTTCAGCCGCCGGCGGCGGCGGCGGGGCATAGCGCGGAGGAGGCGGCGCTGGTGGTTGAAAACTAACCGGCGGCGGCTCATGCACCCTCGCCATCGGCTCCACCCGCTGCGGCGCCGCATCGGCCCGTCCCGCAAAGAAACGATGCCGCGAGAATAGCAACGCTGTCCGGAAAGGGAAGTGCGCGGGCACCGCCACCTTCAAATCCGTGATCGTCGGCACGTCCGGCGCTTCAAAGTCGAACTCAAAATTTACCTGACTACCCGCCCGCGCCTCACACACCGCGTTGATCGGCGCTCGCTGAAATCCAGCCCCCTCGTTGATCCGCAGCTCCGCATTCACCCGCGTCCCCTTCTCAAAGGCCGCCCCATTCTCGCCCACTAACACCAGCCGGTACTTATCACGGCCTTCCAGCCGCAGTTGGCTGAAGAACGTGATCAACTCATCGCCTTGACCTTGCACCCGACTCGGCTTGGCCGCCAACTTGTACAGAATGCTGCCGCCGCGGTCGAACACAAAGTTCATCGCATCCAAAGTCGGGCTCACCCGGAAATCAAGATACTTACCCTCCAGCGCCTGCTCCAACCGTAGCAGTACCCCCAGATTGGCCAGCGAACTCCGCACCTCGGCACCCAAATCCTCATTCAGACTCCAGGTCCGCGTCGTGCGCAGAATGCGCTTCTGCTGCTCAATCAACTGCGTAAAGGCCGTCTCACCGGCCTCCTTCAAGGTCTCGTAGTAAGTCTGCATTCCTGGCGTCAAATCAAAAAACACTGCCGCCGAATGCGTAAATCGCCGTAACTGGCCAAAGAAGCGCTGCGGCGGTTGCGCCGAGTCGAGTAACTCATAAACGCAATCCTGTAACG
>JAYVRS010000665.1:0-1587 GCA_043776185.1 Bryobacteraceae bacterium
CCCGGCGAGCCGGTCGCTCATCACTAGTATTCTAACTTTCTGAATCCATTGGGGGAGTGGCTATTAGCCCACGGCGTCAGCCGTGGTGGGGCACGAACCGCCTAAAAATGCGCCCCACAGCTGACGCTGTGGGCTCGTAACCAAATCGCGAGCGATAGTGAATGGGTCAGGCGACGAACTGAGTCTCGAGATGGACCAATTGGCTGTTACTCGACCCGGAAGATCCGGGTCACGATCTGTTCCTTCTTGCTTTCTAAATCGTGGGCGACAATGGCCACGTGATACTCGCCGGCGAACGCCTTCGCTGGCAGCTGGATGACGAACGTAGCCGGCACGTACCGCTGAGGGTAGAAGGGGTGTTGGCTCTCAGTTGCCGCAGGGTCTTGCTTGAGAAACTGCTTGCCATCCGGTCCGGTGACCGTGACGCCATAGCTTACGGAAAATCCGTTGTTCGGCGAAAGTCGATAGCCCTGCAGCTCGAAACGTAACCAGACCTCCGAGCCCGGCCGGTAAACCGGCAACGACAAGGCATTTGCATCGTCCTCCTGCCGCAGAAACCGCCAATTGGCCGCCTCTAACTGCGCTGCCTTTGGAAGTTGTTTCCCCCGCACCCGAAAAACAAAGCTTCCCTCGACGCTCTTCGCGGCCACCTCGTCGGTCACCTTCAGGTCGATGCGGTACTGGCCATCGAGGGCGAAGGTTGGCACGGTTAGCCCCCCATGAACCCGGGGCCGGTAGTCCGTATCCTGCGCCGCTAGGGCCGACTCCAACTTTCCGGACGTCGCCGGTTCCAGCAAATACGAATCGGCGTCCATGCCGCGGAAAGTCCAGGTGAGTTTCAGCGCCGGGTTCTCGCCTTCCGTGCGTCCGTAGCCGGCGACACGCAGATCGAAAAACACCTGTTCCCCGGGCCGATAGGCTTGCTGAAACGGCGGCCCATCCTCGAATTGGCGGAAGACCGGATCCTCAAAGCGCAAGCCCTCGGGCTCCGCGGCAACCATCGCGACCGCGAAGGTCCACGCTGCTGCCAGGGTTCGCATCACGTTCGCCTCAGTTGCGAGCGGGCTCGCTCAAGGAAAGCGGGATGTCGATCAACCTCGTCGTTTCGGTGCCGGTTTCTTTACCATCGGTCACGCGCAACTTGTAGGCGCCGGTGGGAACATCGAACACGATGTAGCCTTGGTCGGTCTGGGCTGGATTCACCAGCCGGACTAAACCGAGCCAACTGGGGAGGTCCTTCACTTCGGAAACCTCCATCGTGCTGTCCTTGTTTCCGTTCTCCAAGGTCAACAGTGGGATGGTGGCCTGGGCACCGCCCCCATTGGTCATCGCCAGTTTCACGACAAGAAAACGGTGTTTCGGTGTTTGCGGAAGGGCACCTAAGCCCCCGCTCAACTCGGACTTCCACTCAGCCTCCAAGACCATGTAGACCAGGGAGCCGACGCTCACTTTTTCTCCCATCTTGTAGACAAAAGAGTCAGTCGACGTCGACTCTCCGCAAGCCGATAAGAGGAGCATCAAGGCCAGAGGGCCGACGCCGCGCCGATAGGGGTGACGCACGAAGGAATGAAACGCGAATCGGGTTTG
>JAYVRS010000666.1:0-5036 GCA_043776185.1 Bryobacteraceae bacterium
CGGGTTTCAGCAACCCGACCACCCCCCGACATCCCCCCGACTTGGGGCCGACTTCCCCCCGACAAGTTATCTTTTGACCCCGACCAGTTCAGTTCGTACTCATAACTTTGGCCCCGCCCCCCGCGATGCACCACCAGATATTCAAGCTCTTCCAGCCGATGCAGATGCACCTTCAACTGCGTATGACCCCAACTTGTGGCATCCCTAACATCGCGGCGGCTAAAACGAAAATCCTCGCGATTGTTCACGAACACCGCAATCAGCCCCAGCAAGCGCCGCGTCTGTGGTGGCAACTCATCAAGCGAGCTGCGCATCAGTTCATTCATGAGCTTGTCGGCCGCCGCGATGTCTTCCCGCTTCACTTCGATGTACTCAACACCGCGTTCCGTCTTCAACGTCCGTTGGTGTTGATGAAGCAAGGCAATCGCGCGGATCAACGTGAGGTACTTCATGTGGTCGCGCCGCATGCGCGTCAGCCCATCGGGGAACGTCAACTCGTTGGCGTAAGGGTTCGATACGAACAACGGCTTCAGCAGGCGCTGCGCGTTGCGATGGCGTTTTAGAATATCGCGCTTCTGTTCCCGTTGCAGCAAGCCCGCCAGCGTTTGCGATTCCCGCTGCAAACGATGAATGGCTTGGGTCTGCTCGCGCTCTTCGTTCACGCTCAGCACCAAGCAACGGTTCAGCAACTCTTCATCCAGGTCGATCGCTGTTGTTGTGAGAAAAATCATGACCGGCCCCTCGACTCGGTACTGATGTGTGATCAACTTACCCGTTGCCGGATCCTTGCCGGTGGACGCGATCGACAACCCGCCTTCGCTTTGCAACAGCTTCAACGCGTACGACGCCTTTGATGCGCCTTCTTCTTCCACAATGGCCAGCACCTTATGCTTCAAGTCCGTTTCGCCCATATAAAATAGGCTTTGCCCGGTCATCGCCGAATATTGGATGCGCTCTTCTTCCGGCACGAACGCAAGCACTGCGTCCATCAGAGAACTCTTGCCCGCCGCCGAGCTCGATTGCACCACCACCGCCAGCGGCGCTTCCAGATGCCGCGACACAGCAGCTAAATAGCCGACAAGCTTATTAGTCTCCTCACCCACCAGGCCGCACTTATCGAAGTCCGCCAGAATCTCATCCAGCAGCTTCGGGTTTCGCAGCAGCTCCATCGCTGCGGCCCGTTCCTCGTCCGTCATTTTCACTTCAGCTTTCACCGGATTCAGCGCTTGCTTGATCGCGGCATCTTGCAGCGATTCCAGCTTCAGCAGCACGCGCCCCAGGTCTTTGCGAATCACGTCTTCTTTGATGTGCAACTCTTCCGCCGCCTGTTTGACGAACGCCGCCCTTTGCCGCGCGCTGTAAAGATCCAGCGTGTCCACATGAAACTCTTCGGCGCGCGAAACCAGCACGTTCACCTTCATCAACTCGTGGCTCAAGTTCTTGCCAAGCCCGCGCACGCGATAGCGCCGGTCGCTTTGTTCAATCACGATCTCATCGCCGTCAACGGTGGCAACCGGCTCGGCGGCTAAAGGAATCACGGGCGCGGGGTCTTCCGTTTTGTGCAGCCATTCCGCACGGTTCAGCAGCACGGTGAAGTCGCCCTTGAGCCCATATTCATTGGCGTCCAGGCCTCGCGGAAACAGCACACGATGCGAGCCGATCCCCATCGCGGCAAGTTCTTTTTTTAGCCGCTCAGTTGCTGCCTCACCGGCTTCATCACGGTCATAAGCGATCCAGACTTGCTTCGTTCCGTGCCGCGCAAACGCGGCCTTGTGATCGTCAGTGAACCCATTCACGCCATAGCTCGCCGTCACGTTGCGGAACCCCGCGCACCAGAACGTCAGCGCGTCAATCAAGGATTCACAAAGGATAATTTCCTTCGACGCAACCAGCGCCACCTCATTCCACACGCCCCGATGCGGCCCAGGCAAGTACAGGTGCAGCGGCGTGCCCTCGCGCAAGTTCGGCGTGATCTTGCGCCCGTACATGCCTTCGACGTTGCCTTCAAGGTCAAGAATCGGAATCACCAGCGAGCCGTTAAAATGCTCATGCCCCGATTCGCGAATCACTCCCAACCGCTGCAATCGCCCGCGAATCTCCGCGCCCGCCTTGCGGTTCTTATCCGGCAACCGGTAGCCCAACGTGCGATTGGAAAAACCCAGCTTGAACGCAGTCAGCATCTCCGGATTCGTAAGCCCCCGGCTCTCTAAGTACGTGAGCGCCTCCGGCGATTCCTTGAGCGTCTCGTGGTAGTAATCCACAACCTGTCGCAGCGCTTCCTGATCATCGGCCTCAACCTTCACCGGCGCCGCCAGCTTCGTCGTCGTGTCCTTGCGCACCACACGCCCCGCGCCAGCAACTAAAGAAGTATGATCGGCCCGCAGCAGTTCGACCGCATATCGGAAGCTGATCCCGCGCGTCTTCATCACCCAATCGATCACCGAGCCCCCCACATTGCACGCCCCCAGGCAATGCCACAGATTCGTCGCCGGTGAGACCACGAGCGACGGCGTCTTGTCGTCATGAAACGGGCACGTGCCGATCAGATCCGCCCCATGCCGCTTCAACTCTACCCCGAACCCCATCACCAGCCGCTCTATCGCCACTTCTTTTTTTAGCCGCTCGATTTTACTGTCCGGTATCCGCGCCATTCCTAAAACTTCCTCTGCGGCCCCTCCTGAAAAACCTGTCAAGAGGCAGCCGCGAAATTAATGTAGTCTAAGAAATAGCACTTGATGTAGTATTGAGTCAAGAGATGCCATTTTTACCCTTACACTGTTGCCGATGCCCCAGATTTCCCGTTTCCAACTTGCCCCCGTCGATTTCGGCGGTGAATCCCTTGGCGCGCGCATCACCCGCATTCGCAAGGAACGCGGCTTCACCCAACTGGAACTGGCCACTAAGATCGGCATCATCCAGTCCATCGTTTCCGCCGTTGAGCGCGATGAGCGGAAACTCTCCGCCGAAATGGCCGTTCGTTTTGCTCAGGCGCTCGGTGTCTCCATGGATGAGATGTTCGGTGCCAGCCAGGCCGCTAACAAGGGCAAGAAGCCCAGCCGCAGGATACTGCGCCGCTTGGAACAGATCGAGACTTTACCAACTACGCAGCAGATTGCGCTGCTCCGGACCATCGACGCCGTGCTTAAGGCGCACGCCGTCAGTTGAGGAGAAACCCATGACTGCTGTCGAAAAGAATCAAGCCCTGGAGTTACTGGAACGGTTGGATGGCGAGCAACGCACCGCCGCTGTGCGCTTCATGCAGTTTCTACTGCTTGACCCCGTGGCTATCGCCGCCGCCATGGCTCCGCCGGATGACGAGCCTGTCACCGACGAAGACCGTCGCCGCTTCCACGAAGGCAAAGCCTGGTTCGCTGAACGGGGAGGCAGAGGCATTCCCATGGAAGACGTGCTGGCCGAGTTTGGTCTGAAGACGGAAGATTTTCCACTCAACCAGTAATGCCGGAATCCCTCGTGTTTGGCCCGCCTTACCGCATCGAATGGCGCGACGAAGCCAAGGCTGATGTGCGCCGCTTGGATCGACCCACCGCCATGCGTATCTTCGACGGCGTTCTCCACTTCTCCCGCACTGGCGGCGGCAATGTTTCGAACTTGCATGGGGATCTTGCCGGCGGTTTCCGCCTTCGCCTGGGTGACTATCGCGTGCTGTTTAACCTTGAGCAGCACTCCATGGCAATCTTTGGTGTTCGCCATCGTTCCGAGGCTTACCGCTAGTTGAGAATTTGGTGGAACGAACCCAATCGGAGAGCGCGTGCAGCCAAACTATCTTGATCCTGACCGTTGTAAACTGAAAGTGGCTTAATTTTCGACATTGAAGAATCGATGTCCTCAAAGGTTTAATAAGGTGTAAGGTTACCACCAATGTTTCATTGTTTTTCTACATTGGCTCAACGATATACGTAATCTCTTCCCATTGCTTTGGAAACGTTCTTGAGCCTTCATCGCTCAAGTCCACCGCATTGACATATAGTTCGCTGAGTTTCCCATCCAAGTGGTCCAGAGTTACGGTGATTCCGAACTCGTTATTTGTGCGGATCTCGATCCTCCCAATGTATCCCCGTGTTCCCTTGACGGACTGGTTTTGAGAACTTTCCAAGTAAGCTGTTCGGCATTCGCCGCAATCGCACTCTCCAATAACTTTGGTCGGGCCTGGATCGAAATCTGACCAAAGTTCGTTCCTGCTCAGAATCTCTCGAATCCAAAATCGCTCTTGTGTGTTCAGCTCTCGTTCGGGGATTTGCCGTCTTTGGGGATGTTTGCGTGATGGGATCATTTGCGGTAGATGTTTGAGAACACCACCTCTCCAGTCGTTCTCATGAATCCGGTAAACTCATGTGAGACCCCGTTTATATAAGCTACGCCATTAACAACACCACCAGATTTGACTGTGTAAGAGCCTGCGCTCACAGCGGCACTGACTGCTGCTTTGATCTCTTCTATTGTGCCCAGCGGCGTAGTATGCCCAGGTTCAACCCGCATTGCATGGGTCAATTGTTGCGCGCGGAAAATCACGGTGACCGCAGCCGTCGAGAAGGGTGCAGCAATTCTTGTTCCTGCGATTCCAAGCGACAAGAGGCTAGCCCCTCCTACGGCACCTGCCCCGATTCCTGCCGCACCTCCGGTTACAATCACTCCAGTGGCAATAACGGCTCCATCGACAACAGGCTTTGCTCGTTGGGCTCCAAGCGCTACAGCCAACAGTAAGGGGCTGGGTGGATAGTAATCTTTAACGGTCACTTTCTGGGAAGAACCGTCGCCTGAAAGCACAGTCTTGCAATCGGGACCTGCGTCGGAGTTGTCGGTGTAACTATTTCCACTTACGGCGCAACCACGTCCATCCGGATCTATGAAGCGAAGCGGGTTATTACGACCGTAACTATACAAATTCCAGCTCTGGGGGTGCGCGTTGTCCTGATCTGCGAACGGCGCATCCGGACTCGTAAACCGTCCCTGCGCCCCACTGAAGTACCGTGCCCCGAAGTAATCAAGCCCCGTCTCCGAATCCCGTTCTTTGCCGG
>JAYVRS010000667.1:0-1585 GCA_043776185.1 Bryobacteraceae bacterium
TTGCGCGCGCCCTCGCCATCCCGGGCAATCTGCTTCGCTAGGCTCTGCAGCACCACCGTCAGCGACTCTTCAAAGGCCTTCAATTCGCGCGGCAACACCGCCACGCCGCTCGCGCCGTTCGCCATCACTACGACGCAGTCATTGGTCGACGTGTCGCCATCGACTGAGATGCGGTGGAAGCTGGCATCGACGGCGCGCTTGAGGATGGGCTGTAAGTGCGCAGGAGAGATGAGGGCGTCGGTCATGACGAAAGCCAACGTGGTGGCCATGTTCGGATGGATCATGCCGGAGCCCTTGGTCATGCCGGCGATGTGGACCACGCCGCCCTTGAGTTCGAGCCCCGCAGCCACTGACTTGGGGACTAAGTCCGTAGTCATGATGGCCAGGGCTACATCATCAAAGCGCTTTTCGCTGGCGGCGGCCACTAACTCGGGGATCGCCTTGACGACTAACTCGCCTTTCATCTCGACGCCGATGACTCCGGTGGAGGCCGGGAAGAGTAACTTGGCGGGTACCTTGAGGGCTTTGGATAAGGCGGAGAGGCAATCCTTGACGACGCGGTCGCCGGTACGCGTGGCGCAGTTGGCGTTGCCGGCGTTGACTAACACGGCTTGTACGCGCGCGCCGGCGGCGAGTAAGTTAGCTTGGGCGGCCAGGACCGGCGCGGCTTTGACGACATTAGTCGTAAAGACGGCGGCGGCGGTGGCCGGCTTGTCGCTCCAGATCAAACCCAGATCATTGCGCTTTGTTTTGCGCAGGCCGGCGTACACCGCCGAGTATCGAAAGCCAAGGGGCAAACTCATTGAAATGATTCTCCTGGTTGGATGCGTGCGCCATGCAGGAAACCGGCCACGGGCATCCGCTTTTTTCCGGGCGGCTGCACTTCCAACAACTCCAATACCGTATCATTTCCGCAGCCGGCGAAGAGGCGTGGCTGGCGGACGAGTAACTCGCCGGGGGCGAGACCGAACTTTTCCGTGGATACTTTCATCCGCCCGAGCCCTAGGGGTTGGCCGCGAAACGAGGTGGTCGCGCCGGGCCAAGGCTCAAAGCCGCGGGCACGACAATGTATCTCTTGCGCGGTGCGGGTAAAGCTGACGCGGCCATCCTCTTTCGTCAAGATGCGGGCCAGCGTGGCCTCGCGGGAATCCTGTTTCACGGGGATGATGGTGTCGAGGTCGCTCAGGGTGCGCAGCAGTAACTCGGCCCCCATCATCGCCAGTCTTGCGCTCAATTCGGGCGCGGTCTCGTCGGCACCGATGGGTGTCTCCGCTTTGAGCAGCATGTCGCCGGTGTCGAGACCCGCGTCAATCTTCATGGTGGTGACGCCGGTAGTTTGCTCGCCGTTGGCGAGGGCCCACTGGATGGGCGCGGCGCCACGGTATTTGGGCAGCAAAGAGCCGTGGACGTTGATGATGCCGTGGCGGGGAAGGTCGATGATGGATGGCGGAATCAATTGGCCATATCCCACGACAACCATGACGTCAGCGCGGTCGGCGGCGAGGGTTTCGTAATCGGCTCGGAGTTTCTCGGGTTGGCGGACGGTGAGGCCGAGTCGGAGGGCGGCCTCTTTGACGGGTGAGGC
>JAYVRS010000668.1:0-1581 GCA_043776185.1 Bryobacteraceae bacterium
TGGGTGAAGGGCGATCCGGGGCGCCTTCGGCAGGTGTTGATGAACCTGATCGGCAATGCCATTAAGTTCACCGAAAACGGCACGGTCACGGTCCGGTGGGAGATGCAGGCTCAAGATGCGCAGCAGGTGCAGTTTCTGGTCACCGTGGAAGATAGCGGGGTGGGCATCGCGCCCGGCAAGCTCCACTTGGTATTTGAGCGCTTCCGCCAAGCTGACGCGTCAACGACGCGTAAGTTCGGCGGCACCGGCCTGGGTCTGGCGATCTCGAAACTGCTGGTGGAGGCCATGCACGGGACGATCGGCGTGCGTAGCGAGGAGGGCGTGGGCTCTGCTTTCTGGTTTACTGTTTCCTTACCCGTCTCGTCAGAGCGGGTGGTTCCCGCTGTCGCTTCTTCGCGTTCCGGGCCTATGGAGTTTTCGCAGGCGCCGCTCGTCTTGATTGTCGAAGACAATGCCGTGAACCGCAAGGTTGCCCAACATACATTCACGCGGTTGGGCTGCCGGGTGGAACTGGCCGAGAATGGTTTGGAAGCCCTCGCCTGCTTTGAAAGTCGCCATTACGATCTGATCTTTATGGATTGTTTGATGCCGGAGATGGATGGCTACGCGGCCACTGTCGAAATCCGGCACCGCGAGCGCACTGTGCAAGCTCATCGGCGCCGGACGCCCATTATCGCCATGACCGCCAGCGTGTTGGACGAGGAGCGCCGCCGCTGTATGGAATGCGGCATGGACGACTTCGTGTCCAAACCATGGCAACCGCCGGATATCCGTCGAACGATCGAGCGATGGTATCAGTCTCCAGTTACGGCCCCCGTTGTAGGGTGCGCGACCTGAAAGTGCGTTTTGGCGCCGTTTTCCCCCCGCCGGCCCATCGAAGCCAGCCGTCACAGATCCGGCGAGATTTTTGCGATAACTGTAACCATGACTGCCGAAGCATTTGTGTCAAAGGCGCAGGCCCTGCTGGAGCCGCAGCGCAATCTGGTTTCGGCGGAGAAGATGGCGCGTTACATGAAGGGGCGGTTTGCATTTCTGGGGCTGCCGCGAACCGTCTACCAGCCACTCATGCGGCCGTGGTTAATGGAGGTGCGTCCGCAGGCGAGTGAGAAGTTATTGCTGGAGATAGCGGGAAGGCTATGGAAGTTGCCGGAGCGTGAGTATCAGTATTTGGCGGGTGACTTACTCGACCGTTACAGTAAGTGCCTAACTCCGGCGAGTTTGCCGGCCTTGCGAGCTTTACTGGTGCGGAAGGCCTGGTGGGATTCCGTCGACCAATTGACGGGGCGCGTAATTGGCCCGTTAGTGCTGCGCCATCCAGACCTGCGGCCCCAGATGGACCGTTGGAGCGGTTCGATCGATTTTTGGCTGCGGCGCGCGGCAATTATTCATCAGCTGGCTTATGGTGGGCACACGGATGTCGAGCGGCTGTTTCAGTACTGCGAGAGGAATGCCGGGGATTCGGAGTTCTTTGTGCGTAAGGCGAATCGGTTGGGCGTTGCGTCAGCACGCGAAGCGGGATGTTACGGCCGTGCGGGCTTTTGTGGACGCGCACCCGGAGTTGTCGCCACTCAGCCGGCGCGA
>JAYVRS010000669.1:0-5019 GCA_043776185.1 Bryobacteraceae bacterium
GCTCTGTAACCCTGTAGCTCAGTTTTGTCGTGGTCCTGACAGCCTTGCGGCTGCCTTGCCCCCCGCTTGCCCTGCCGGATTGAGGCTTTGTTCCTCCCACATCATGCCTGGTGCCTGGCACCGATTGGGCTGCCTCAGAGCGTGCATGGCACCAAATGGGCTGGCCCGTAGCCAGCTGATACCCTGCCCCGTAGCGCTCTGTAACTCTGTGGCCCAGTTTTGTGGCGGTCCTGACGGCCTTGGCGGCTGCCTTGCTCTTGCTTGCCCTGGGGGATTGAGGCTTTGTTCCTTCCCTGGTCATGCCTGGCACCGACTGGGCTGCCGACTGGGCTAGCACCAACTGGGCTCACGGACTTTTCCCCCGGACGCTGAACACAACAGATTCGACCGCAGCGCGAATTCGAGTCCCAACCCCAAGTTCTTCGCAAAACCAAAAACCAGTCACCAACACGACATTGGTGGACTCCCCAATGTCCAAATAGTTGTACGCACGGCACATGTCTGTCGAGCCAGTTATTGTTGTTAGCATGGCAGAACTTCGCGACGATGTTCTAACTAAGCGATCCGACTCGGTTCTATTGGTGAGTACGGATACTAGTAGCCTAATGTGTTCACGCTGATATGACCGTGGGATGGTAGAAATCATAATGTGGCCATGCCCGGGAGGAGACATTACGGCTTTAACTCGCTCTCGAATATTGAAGTCACCGATTGTAAAGCTACTGCCGTTGTCTACGATTACATTCCACCGAGATGGAATCGTGAACCGTATTCCTTGGGGTTTTAGGAAAACAGCAGTCTGAGACGCCGAAGATAGTGCCAGACAAATAGTAAGCGTGAGTAGCTTCATCTTCCTCTTGCGCCTCTACCTGCACATCGCCGGATAGGTAACATTTGAAGCATCTCTCAAACCCACGTAGTTCAAATAGTCCCTCTGCATTATTGTGAGGCGATCCTCAAACGCTCTTTGGCCTGCGGACATCCCTTCATAGTTTGAATAGAATTGTCTCAGAGACACTTGTGGCAGCCCCGTTGGGTTAATTGTCGTTGCGGTAGAGCCGGAGATGATTCCGCCAGCAGTGGAGAAAAACTCCATCGTAGCTTGAACGTAGCTTGTTACAGGGCCACCTGGAGGAGTCTGAGGTTGTCTCAAAGAAGGATTCCAAGTGAAGTGCCTTGAATTCCCATAGACATTGAACTCCCCTCCATTCACATTTCGATTTGTGCCTAGCCCTGATTCGATCCCAGCAACACCCACAGCCAGCCTCGGCTCAACGTTATACCTTAAACCAAGCTCGACCATTAGGCTTCCGAGTCCAACCAGAGGTGACCCGCGACGGGCGAAGAAAGTATCCATTATAATTCCTAAGAGCTCAGGGCAAGTGAATCCTTGCGGAGTGGCAGGTGGTGGCGGAAGGGGGACTTGTAGAGTGAAAAATGCGAAGCAGAACGCCCCAGCACCGGGCGCAAAAGCGGAGGGTCCAGAACAAAAATTGGCGGGAGGAATACCCCCGCCGCCCGTTCCAATTCCGGCTAAGAGGTCTGGTTCGCCGCTACAGTCAACGGATGCGTCCGAGATACATGCCAAGTCAATCGCTGCGCCACTAGAATCTGTGTTAGACACCGGATCGCCCTCGACGTAGGCGTAACGGTTGTGAGAGGTCGGCATTTCGGCGGTCATTGAGCTAGCAGAGGGATCGACTGACAAGAAACGTCCGGAACTTGCCTGAAAGTACCGATTCTGCGCGTAGTCCAAGGCGGAGGAATCGCGGTAGTAAGTGGCGAAGGAGTCGGCGTTGGACACCGTTCCGGACTTGGCCTCGCCATAGGGATAGTAGCTTCCGACCGAGCCAAGGCGGTCTGCGACCTGCAAGCGCCGACCAGCGGCATAGCTATCGAAGCTCGACTGGGTGAAGCGTAGCTCGCCGCCGATGACAGTGACCTGGGCGGTGACCAAGCGTGCGCCGTCGGCGCCCCACAGGACGAAGTCGTTGTTCTTCCAGGTGCGCTGGTTGGTGGGCGCGTAGGAGTAAGTGTCCGAAGCTACCGTCTTCAGGCGGTTGGCGACATCGTAAGTCATGCTGCCCTGGGCGGGGGTACTGGTGGTGTTGCCATTGGCGTCGTAAGAATGGGATTGGACGCGATTGGTGACCGGGTCCACCAGCAGGGAGGCCATGGGGACGGTGCCTTTGATGGCGTTCTGTTGCAAGCGATTGCCGAAGCCGTCGTAGACCCACGAAAGCCCCCATTGGGGGGCGGAGCCGGAGTTCACGGTGGTCTCCGCGCGGGAGAGACGGCCCAAACTATCGTACTGGTACTCTAGTTCTTCGCCGCTGAGGTAATTCTTTTGCGAAGTGGCGCGACCGTCGTTGGCGGTGGTGGAGAAGCGGTACTCGAGGTCGAGTTGGCCGGGCACGGTGAGCCGCGTCATTTGGCCGAGGGCATTGTATTGCCGAGTCTCGGTCTGCGATCCGCCGCTGAGGTTGAACCAACGCATCTGAGTGAGCTGCCCAGTTGAACTATACAACACATTGTCAACTAGGGCTTGAGGCGATGCGGCACCATTCACCTGAAAAGTACCACCGGACGGACGGCCCATGGAGTCATAAGTGTAGTTGTAGAGATAACCGGGCACAGATGTGCCGCCGGCGGTGTAGGTGGTGGGGTAGACGGTTTGGGCGAGCGCGCCCCAGGTGTTGTAAGCGTATTGCACCGTAAGGTCAGCCGTTTTTTCGACACCGCCGACGAGTTGGATGACCTTCGCGGTCTTGGAGGCGATACGGCCCATGGCAGAGTAAGTCAATTCTTCGCGCATCTTACCTTTGGCGCAGACGGCGGTATCCGAATTACCCCATTCGATGGCGGCCAAGCGGCCATACGTGTTGGCCGAGAGATCGTAGAAGTAGTTGTTGACATCGCAGGTGACGATGACGCCGGATGAGTCCTTCGGCGTGACCGACGTGGAGCGACCGTAAGCGTCGTAGGCGAAGTCGACTCGTTGGTTTTTGGCGTCGATGGTGTAGGCCAACTGAGCACCGGTATAGAAATACTGTTTGGCACCAGCTTCTGGCTGGGTTGACGAGGTGAGCAGGGGCCCAGCGTAATTAAAGATGCGGGTTTGGGTGACGGTGCCGATGCCGGTGGAGCGTGGCATGGTGACGAGCTTAATTTGATCGAGATTGGTGTATTGATAGTTGGTGACAAAGTCCGCGCCACCGGCGGGGTTGGGCTCGTTGACTTGGCTGAGGTGGTTCATGGCGTCCATGGTGTAGCGCTTCCAGCGGCTCGCCGGATTCGTGACGGTGACTTCGTTGCCGGAGTAGCTGTAAGTGGTATTGCCGGAAGAGTTGGGCAGTTGCGCTTGGAGCGTGCGGCCGAGGCCGTCGTAGACGTAGGTGATCCTGATGGGCGTGCCGCCGGGGGCGTAGGGCAGCGACTTCCGTTTCAGCTTACCCAGGGGTGTGCAGGCGCAGCTATCGTATTCGGTTTCGGCAAGAGTCTTAGCGCCGCCGGCGTCGCCGATTTCGACTTTGACGGCTCGGCCAAGGCCATCAACCGTAGTGCGAGTGAAGCGGCCATTGACGGTTTGCGTCATCTGGTTGGCAGCGTCGTTGTAGCTGTAAGTGACCACGTTGCCGTCGGAGTTGGTTTGCAGGGTGATGCGGTTGTTGCCGTCGTAGGTGTAATTGATGCTGGTTCCGTTGGGTTGGGTGGAGCCACTGGGCGAGAGGATATTGCTCCAAGTTAAAGACGTTTGCAGATTGGCATTGCTGTTGGGCGTCATCACCGTGGGCACCATGAAGTAGCTGCCGCTGGCGTAACTATAGTTGGTTTGGCTGCCCTGGGCATCGGTGGATTGAGTTACTTCGCCGAGGTAGTTGTACCTCGCGGAGCCGCCCGGCAGACCGGCGCGATAGCTGCTGGTGACATTGCCGCGCGTGGTGTAGCCGGTGCCGTAAGCGGCGGTGTCGTGCCAATACGGGGTGCCGCCCACGGTATCGAGGGTATTCGACGGGTAACTGTCGTAAGTGAGATTGAAGAGCGATTGGGTGTTGCCACCGCCGACGATGTAACAGAGCTTGGGCAAGCGGTTCAGATAGTGCGGATTGGGCTGGCCGGGTGTGATGAAGTAATACTCGCAGTAAGTGGTGCGGGCGGGCGTGGTGAGGGCGTTGAAGTCGAAGGCCTTTTGCTCGGTGAGGTTGCCGTAGAGATCGATGGTCTGTTCGGAGCGGGTTTCGCGCGAGTTGGCGGTGCCGGGGTTGAGCGTGCTGTTGGTGGCCTTCAAATACGGAACGGTGTTACTGTCCTGGGCATAGGTAAATACGCTGCGGCGCAGGGTGTTGGTGAGGGCCCAGTCGGCAGTCTCGTCGAGCTGAGTGACGAAGCCGCGGGTATAGTCGTTGGTGCTGGAGAAGGTCCATTTCTTCGCTCCGACGGTGGAGGGGTCCTTGACGGTGAGGCTGGTGTGCAGATACTGGCTGGCATCGCCAGCATTGCGTTCCAGGTTATAAGTGACGGTGGCGGCGCCCAGGGCCTTGATGAGCCCGCGCGAGGAGACTTCGCGCACAGTGACATTGCCGAGAAACGTGAAGGGGCTATAGGCCCAGGTGAGCGAGCCTTTGTAGGGCAGGTCGACGCGGGTGAGTTCGCCGTTGGTGTTGTGGGTTACGGTAGTGACGAGGCTGGTACCGGTTTGGGTGGTGGATTGGAGCACGGTGGTGGCGCCGTAACTGACGCTGTTAAACGGGTCAACCAGGCTGGTGCTGCCGTAAGTGAAGGTGCGGTTCTCGCCGGCGTTGGGCGGGCCAGTGATGGCCGTAAGATGCGGGATAGCGTCGGTGTTGTAAGTGAAGGAGTAACCGTAGCCGGTGTTGTCGGAGGCTTGGTTGGGGCGGGAGGACGTGTTGATGGTGCCGGAGCCGACCGCCGGCTGGTAATCGATCTGCAAGTAATTGCCGTTCGAGTTCTGGAAGCGGGTGGGATAGCGCGTGCCGGCGTCCTGCTCGGGCGAGGCCG
>JAYVRS010000670.1:0-1578 GCA_043776185.1 Bryobacteraceae bacterium
GCGCGGCCCGGACGGTTCGAGAAGACCCCCATATGATTGTTGAGCAGTACGCCAGTGCCTTTGGCGACGATCTGCGACCCATAGAAGCCACTCAACGTGTAGGTATTGGTGACCACGTTGCCGTCGACATCCACCACCGTAAAGTGCGTGGTATCGTTTGACTCGGTTTCTGTGGAGCGGCCGCGCGCTTGCGGGGTGGCGCGCTCTTCGTTGAGGTTCGCGTTCACCTTGGCGGCGTACTCCTTGCTGATGGCCTCCTCATAGCCCAGCGTGCCCTCTTCCATCATCTGGCGACGGGCGGCAAAGCCGCGGCGCAAGGCCTCAATCTGCAAATGCCGCGCACGGGCCGAGCCCTCGCTGCCGAGGGGCAGCTGGTGCTGTTCCAAGACATTGAGCGCCACCACAAGGGCGGAGCCACCGGAAGAGCTGGGGGGCGCGGTGAGAACCCGAAAGCCGCGGTAAGTGGTGGTCAACGGCGTGAGTAACTTGGCTTCGTAACTGTGTAAGTCGTCGTAAGTGATAAAGCCCCCATGAACGGCCATGTCGGCGGCGATGCGCCGGGCGGTCTCTCCCTGATAAAATTCGCGCCAACCGGCCTTCCTCATGCGAGCGATGGTGGCCGCTAACTCGGGCTGCACCAGCTTTTCGCCTTGCTTTAAGGGCGTGTCGGTGCCGTGCAGGAATAACTTGGCCGATTCGGAATATTGCTTCATCACCGGCACTTGCAATTTGAGAATCAGTTCCATGCGCAGCGACGCGGGGAAGCCTTTCCTGGCCAAATCATAAGCCGGTTCGAGTACCTTTTTCCAGGACAATTTGCCAAATTTCTCATGGGCTAACCCCAGGCCGGCCGGCGTGCCCGGAACCGCGACGGACTTGTAGCCGAGGTTGGCTTCGGCGGGCGTGGCAAACATGCCGGGCTTTGACGCCGCTGGTGCCGTTCCACCATAGTCGACGACGGCGGTGCGCCCATCGCGCATAGCGACCAGCAGGTAGCCGCTGCCGCCCAGATTGCCGGCCTCGGGATGGAGGACGGCTAGCGCGACGCCGACCGCGACGGCCGCGTCGATGGCATTGCCGCCTTGCCGCAATATGGTGAGCCCGGCGTCGGCCGCTAAGGGGTGGACACAGGCAACCATGGCTTTGGGCGCGCGCTCCGGCTGCGACACCATGGGGCGAGCGGCGATGAGTTCGAGTCCGCTTTGGGACCGCTCCTGGGGGTAGAGCAGCAGGGCCGAGAGGAATAGACAGAGCACGCGAGTCATGTCTCGAGTCTAGCAAGGTGACGAAACGAACCCGCAAGTTGTTGATTTGTTTGACAAAGCCCAGGCCACTCTCCAGCCTAGTCCTGGTCCAACAGAATTTGGCTCCTTCTCTACTTGTATCAGACCGAAGCAAGGCGGCGGAGTTACGTGGTTGATTCTGTTGACGAAGTAGTTTGTGACCGATGGGCGGGCGTGTAAGATGCAGTTATGTTCAAATTCGTTTTACTCGGCTTCACGGCGACCCTTTTGTTCTCCCAGCCCTCTACCAACCCCATCGCCAAGATCTACGACGGCGATCTTTCGACGATTGAAT
>JAYVRS010000671.1:0-5000 GCA_043776185.1 Bryobacteraceae bacterium
ACTCGCGCCGGCACGCCGCCCACCCACATTCACACCACGGCCAAGGTGTCACTGGATAAAACCGACGCCGGGTTTGTGATCAGCAAGATTCTGTTAACCACCGAAGCCGAAGTGCCCGGCATCGACGCCGCAGCTTTCGCCGAGGCGGCCAACAACGCCAAGCTGAATTGCCCAGTGTCGAAGGCCCTGGCTGGGGTGGAGATCCATTTGGAAGCGAAGCTGAACTAATTGCGCTCATCGCCCCCACACTCCTAACGACTCGACGTAAGCGGCTGACCCGTCCCGTAGCCATCCATCTAACTGCGCCGGCTCCTTCAGCTGCTGGCCCCGCCGTCGCGGAACGAAAATAATACGGCTGTATAGTTCGGAAAACCGGACCCCTCCCACGCAGGCCCGCATCTTCTGCTGGCGCTTATCTTACTTCTGCTGACGGCTCTCCTCCCAGGCGAAACGTAAGTCGCGCTCAGTAGGCACCGCCCGCAGACCGGTGTTCCGCCCCTCCGACAACAGCAGCAGGCCATCATACTCGTGCTGCGCCTGTTGCATATCCGGATAAGTAAGATAACTCGTCGCAAACACATGTGGCAGCAAGCAGCCGAATTCCTGATTCACGCGCCGGCTTTTAGCTAAGTGGGGAACTGTGCGCGTCATCGCCGGTTAACCGCCAGTAAGTCCACCAGCCACGCCAGAACATTACGGGACATTACCAAACCGACCTCTTCAATTGGGCCCGTAAGTACTTCATCGAGCAAGGCCCGCCGTGCGGGTTTCTCTACTCCGTCCGGTCAATTATTATTTATAGGGGAATTTCCCGTTGGCGGCGCCCTGCCGCCGTAATCACAGCCTTGCGAACCTTCATGCGTTCTGCAAGTCTAGTGCTATTCACCCGCCAACAGCACGGTGGTGCGCAGGGCACCCGCCTGCACGTCAAAGGCATTCGTCCCCGCGATGCCCGCTAGCACCACCGTCACCACCCAGGATCCGGTATCTTGCCGGGCCACTGACGCCACCCGGCCCACGATTCCGTTGCGAACCACTGCGGTCACGGTGGGCGTGACGCCCCCAGTGAGTAAGCCAGCGGAATCGGTGAGCTGCACGACAAACTGCAGTCGGGTCCCTGCCCGCCCACTGGTGGCAGCCAACAGCGGCGTCAGCACCGCCGGCGTGTCGCTACCCACGCCATGCCAGTAAGGCACTCGGATTGCTTGCCCCGTCCGTTCACTCCTGGCCACCAGCCAGCCTTGGTAAGGCCCAGCGGCCAAACCAACGGCGTTCCAAGCGACGGTCACGGCCGCTCGACCCTTCGCCGCCAGGTCCACCGAGGGCACGGTTTTGGGGAGTGAGTTGCCATCCAGCGCCTCCAGGGTCAACGTCAAACGGTCCGGCTCATTGGCCAGATTGTCGAAAGTCACAATTCGCGTGGCATCCACCGTGCCTTGCGAAGCAGAAAAGGTGAGCGATACCGGGTTGGCCGTCGTGGTGGCCACGGCGGCCGATTCCAGGTTCAGCAGTCCGGCACCCGACTCCTGCGGCCTAACTACCCGACCTTCGCGCTCGATTACCGCCGCCGTATTCACCAAGAGACTGCGATACTGTGCCGCCGTCAGCCCCGGCCGCAACGACTTCAGCGTCGCCGCCGCACCCGCCGTAAGGGGTGCCGAGAAACTGGTTCCATCGAGTGTCGTGTAGCCGTTGGCTGAGTAAATTTCGCCCGCCGGAAACTTACTTTGCGTGGGCAGGTAGACGTCCTGGCCCACCGCGGAAACGTCAGGCCGAATCATCAAATCGGCGGCCGGGCCACGCGCGGAAAACGACGCCACCCGATTCCCATCCACCGGCACCGGACCACTCCGAAACTCGAGGGTAGCCGGTAACTCGCCCGCCGCCCGCAGTCTACTCTTTACCGCCAAGCCATCCAAATTGCCCAGCATGAAACCGGGCAGAGTGGCCGATTCCATCGACATCCGCAGCGTGGCCTGGCCTTCCAAATTGTTATAGAGCAACGCCCCGATCGCACCGGCGGCCTGGGCGAGATTCAGCTTGTCCTCAAACCGGCAAGTACCTCGCACCATGAAGGCAATGCGCCCGGTGAGCACACCTTTCGGATATGCCGCGCAGCCATCGGGATTGCTGAGCGTAGCTGTATCGAGTAACATCCCACTTACCGCCTCCGCGTCAATTGACTTATCGCCCGCCAGGCCCAGTAGCGGTTCCCCGCCATCCACCCGCGCGACGGAGGCAAAGATGCGGTCGTTGCGCACTGCGCCGATCTGTAACATGGCCGTCGTGGTCGAAACTGCGCCAATCGTATTGGGGTCCGGCCCCGAGTTACCGGCCGAACCAATCACAATTATCCCGGCTTGTTCGGCCCGCTCGATCGCCGCCGTGATTGGCGAGAGCCCCATCGGCGTCGAAAAAGCAAACCCGATACTCATGCTGATCACATCCATGCCGTCGTCAATGGCATCGTCAATGGCCAACACCAAGGCATCGCTCGTCCAGAAGCTGCCAGTCGCCGTCGGCCCGATCTTGTATATGCCCAGTTGCGCCCCGGGCGCTGCACCTGAGATTGCTCCTCGCGGTGTTGTCTGCAGGACGCCCGCCGCTGTGCCCGCCGTCGATGTTCCATGCCCATCCTGATCAGTACCCGACGGAGCACGCACGTTCTGCAGATCCTGATAATTTCGCACCACAATAATCTTATTGCCCGTTAGTGAACGGTCCACCTCGGCCCGCACTTTGGGAAAGCCGGCCGGCACCGTCAAGTCGGTTGTTTGGAAAGCAGGATGACCCGCCTCGATTCCCGAATCCATGATGGCAATCCGGACGCCCCGCCCCCCGTTGGTTGGTCCGCCAGCCATGTTCCAGACTTGCGGAATCCGCGAACGGTCCAGCGCACGATCCAGAAGAAAGATGCCTTCTATCACCGGATAAACCGCTTTCACGCCCGGCATCCGCCTCAACTTACTTTCGTCGCCATCGCGCACCACCACCGCATGTCGCGATTGGCCGATCACCTGTGCACCTAAGTCTCGGGTCGTCATGATGGCGGCCCGCGGCCCGCCCTTCGCCGTTTCTTCCATCTCCACGATAAAGCGCCCTGGCACAATCGCTTGTCCGTACGCCATGGCTGCGATAAGCACCAGTAAATAGTTGCGCTTCAAGTTATAAGTCCTTCAGACCGTTTTGGACGGCTAACTGCCCATCCACTTAGTACAGTTCAAGAAAACTTTACTGAACAGTTACGAAAGTACTGGGCGCGGCCACGCCGTTCACCGTACACGTCACCGGCTGACGGCCCGTCGGCGCATCCGCCGGCACCACGACGTTTACCTGATAGAGGCCTACATTACCGGGGGCTAGACCGGAGAAGATCACCAGTGCGGGCCGGCCGCCCAGCGTCACTAACGGTTGAACCCGAGTGGTCGCCAAGGGTTGCGAAGGCGACACCTCTCCCGAAGCGGGACGATTGTCCACCGCGCCCAGGCCGTTTAAGTAGAACTGAACCGCCGCGCCACGCCGTGCCGGGTTGGCGCCACCCAGCACGAGGAAATTAACATCTAGAGCCGCTGCCGACCGTTGCCCCGAACCTTCCGTATATTCAAAAAACGCCGGTGACTGGTTCCGAATCGGCAACTCGATCACGCTGGTCTGCAACTCACCCAACGATACCTTCATCGATACCGTCGTCAGCCCCTGCACTTCCCACGGAATCTGAACATTCACCTGACCCGCGCTGACAAACGACAACCTGCCGGGCACGCTGATCTTGTTGGATTCGCTATCGAAACTAACACTCACCCCGGCCAGCGAGATCGGCAAATAGGGCGTCGATGAAACTTTGAAAACGTCGCTCAGCGCGGTGCCATAGATAGAAATGTAACTTCCCGGAGCAAAGCCCCCGGTGCCCGCGCTCTGTCCACTGGCCGTGTTCGCCACGCCGGCCAAAGAAGCTACCAGCCTAGCGCGCGCCGACCCTGCGAACTCGTACTTCGCATTACCCACCTGAACCTCAAACGCCGCCGGACCCACGTCCTTTACCGCCACCGTTCCTTCCGCCGCGCCAAAGGGATCGGTACGCTCGTTAGAAAAGGTGAAGGCCGCTGTCCCAGCCGTGATCCGGCGCGTGATGTCCGCACCATTCACCGGTACGCCAAACTGGTCGAGCACTTTGAAAAGAAAGAAGACGCAATGAGACAAATCCGCGCCCGCGCCGCAGAGAGGATTGCTGATACTGGGGAGCTTCAGAAATCCGTCACCCAAAAGAGGAATGATGTTATACGGCACCCCGTCCCCCACCAGAAACAAATAGGGAATCCGCAACGGCGCAGACGTCGAGTTCTGCTGGGTGATCCGCACAAAACCCGAGTAAGAACCGGCAGTGGGCTGCGTTCCGGCCAAGCGCATCGTTAACTGCGTGGTGCCTGCGGGGCTCACGGTAATCGAGTTCGCCACCGTTCCATTCACCAACGCCGTCACGGCCATCGTGCTCGTCGCGGCGGGCAATACTTCGATGTTCAAAGTCAACGGGCCATTCGTCGCGTTGCGCAGCACCAGGCCACGGTTCAAAGTGGTGCCGCCCCGCACGACGCCGAAAGGTAACGTGGCCGGCTCCACGGTGAAATTCACATTCAGCGCGTTCCCGACATTCAGTTTGCCCGCCCCCGCCGCAGTCACTCGCGCCGGCACGCGCCGGTTGTCGTTAGTAAAGTCAAAGAGCACGCTATCCGCCGAATTCACCAATGCCGACTTTACTTGCTGCGGGGTGAATCCGGAGTTACGCTGCTTCACCAAGGCCGCGGCGCCGGCCACCAGCGGACCCGCGAAACTCGTACCCTGGGCAACCTGGAACCCCGAAGGATCGTACAACCCACTATTAGGATCATACTTTTGCGTCGCCATCAGTAAGTCCGTGCCGGGAGCCACTAACTCGGGCTTGATCAAAAAATCAGTATCTTTGTTATTACTGCCATTGCCAATCGACGGCCCTTGCGACGAGA
>JAYVRS010000672.1:0-1574 GCA_043776185.1 Bryobacteraceae bacterium
CCGGCGAAGAAGCTATTGATGGCGTGCTGCTCGTCGTCGAAGAGTTCGAAGACGCTCGTGAGTTTGGTGAGCACCAGGAGTTCGATTTCGCGGTTGGCGAGGTGACAGAGCTTCAGAGCGCCGTCGGCCTTCTTGAGCGTGGTGTAGCAGATCACCATCGCGCCGAGCCCCGTGGAATCGATAAAGTCCACGCCGGCCAAGTTCAGCACCACGCGATGATTGCCGGCCGAGGACACGGCCAATATTTCGTCGCGCAGGAGAGAAGCCGCTTCACCCACCACCAGCCGACCCTTCAAGTCAAGAATGACGACGCCTTCACGCTCACGTTTTTGGATCTCAAAGCTCATTTGCTGATTCTAAGCTGTCCGGGACCGCCGGCAAAGAGACCATAAACCGGCTGCCCTTCCCCACCGCGCTTTCTACCTCAATGGAACCTCCATGGGCTTTGACAATCCACGCGACAAAGCTCAGGCCCAAGCCGAGTCCCGTCTCGGCCTCGGGGTCGGCGGGCGAGACGGGCTCGCGGTTGCGGACGCGATAAAAGCGGTCGAAGATGTGGGGGATGTCCGCGGCAGGAATGCCGATTCCGTGATCCTCCACCAGCAAGATCACCGCGTCGGCCGCCGGCCGCAGCGTGACGTTTACGAGTCCGCCGGGTGACGAGTACTTGATGGCGTTGGTCACCAGATTGGTGATCAGGCGTTCCAGTTGGATGCGGTCACCCAGGACGATGGCGGCCGCCGGGAGATCAATTTGGATGTGAATTTCGCGGTCCTCGCCGGTCATCTCAAACTGTTCGAGTAACTCTTCCACTAAGGCGACCAGGTTGACGGGTTGATGCTGAAGGGCCAGTTGGCCGCTCTCGGCTTGGGAGAGATGCAGCAGCGCGCGCACAATCCGGGTGAGGCGTTCGACATCCTGGAGCGCGGTGTGAATGGAATCCTGATACTGCTCAGGCGTCTTGGCCGTCATCAATGCCACTTCGAGATGACCGCGAATCACCGTCAGCGGCGTCCGTAGCTCGTGCGAAACGTCCATGGAAAATTGGCGCACTTGATTGAAGGATTGTTCCAGACGCTCCATCATGCCGTTGAAGGTGGCCACCAGGTTTTCGAGCTCATCGTTCGAGCCCGGCGTCGCCAGACGAAATGCCAGATTGGTGCCGCCGATGTCACGGGCGGCATCGGCGATTTCGACGACCGGTGCCAGCGCGCGTCCGGCGAACCACCAACCGGCCCAGGCGATCAGGACCAGACCCAAAGGCATCAGCAAAAAGTACGCCTTCGTGAACTGCGCCAGGATGCTGTTTGACTCTTCCAGTGACCAGCCCAAGGCGACAAAGTAACGCGTTTGACCGTCCAGCAACAGGCCCTCCCGGATGACGTAATCATTCCCGTCGGCGTCCCGCCGTTGCTTGATGCGTGACCGGCCGGTAGCCATCACCAAAAGAATTTCGGCCTTCGATTCCAGGCCCAGATGGCGATAGAGCGACGAGGCTTCGAGCACACGCCCATCGGCGTCAGTAAGGAGAAAGGCGCCATTGCGAAGCCGCGCCACAATGGCGGCTTCGTCGG
>JAYVRS010000673.1:0-1572 GCA_043776185.1 Bryobacteraceae bacterium
TCGTGGCGTTTAAACCAGTAAGCCGTGCCGTGATACTCGCGGGAGCCAGACTTGGTGACGATGTTGATGGAACTTGCGCCATTGCGCCCATACTCCGCCTGATAGTTATTCATCAGAACTTTTACTTCGCCGATCGCGTCCATGTTAATCGGGCTCGAGAAGGTGCCAGGGCTGCCGAGGTCGTTGCCCGTCACGCCGTCGACCTGCAAGCTATTCCAATTACTGCGGGTACCTTGAATATTGGGCGATTGGGTACCGAAGCTGCCGCCGAGAAACTCGGTATCCACGGTCTGTGAGACGCCCGGCAGAATGCGGAGCATGGAGACCACGTCGCGGCCGCGAATGGAGATTTGCTCCAACTGGCGACTGCCGATGAGGGCTGAATGTTCCGTGGAACTGGTTTGGACGGTGACGGCCTGGGCGGCCACGGTGATGGATTCCGTGACGGTGCCAACGGAGAGAGCCAGGTTGCCGACGCTGAGCCGCTCGGCCGCACTGAGAATATTGCCCGTTTTGCGGTAGAGCCGAAAGCCTGTAACCTCCACACTGACGGTGTAGGCGCCGGGCTGTAACGCCGGAAAGGTGAAGTCGCCGGTCTCATTGGAGGTGGCACTGCGTTCCTCGCCGGTGCGTTCGCTAAGGAGCTTCACGACGGCGGCGGGGATGACGTTCCCGGAGGCGTCCACGACGCTTCCGGTAATCGAACCAGAAGTCGTTTGGGCAGATCCGAAGGAATAAAGACTCAGTAAAACGAGGGCACGAACCAAGAAGCGCATAGTTTCCCGATTCTATCTCAATTCGGTCCGTATTTCAGTGGCCGGACTGCTCCGCGGTCGCGGCAAGTGCCGAATCGGCTCGCGTTCAGCTATAGCCGCGGTTCGAGCGCATTTTCCAACATATCGAGTCTAGACGCTTTATGGACGGCGACCGCGATGGGGGATGACACTAAATTCTATGCAGCAACATTTCACGGAAGATCTCAGCGATCTTCATAAATCCGGCCAGATCCGGCGGTTTCGTTAGGTACTTCGCCGCGCCCAATTCCGCAATGACGGCCTGCTCACCCGGTGAAGCTGACGACGACATGACGACCACGGGAACCTGGGAGAGCGCGGGGTTCCCCTTCATCGCGTGCAGAACAGCGGCACCGCCGCTCTTGGGCATGTTTAGGTCGAGCACCACCAGATCCGGCTGAGGCGCTGAGTCGCCGTGGCCATTTGCAAAGGTTAAGCCCTCCTCACCATCCTTTAACACGGTGCATTCCGTGGCCAAGCCCGCTTTCTGCAGGGCGCGCCGCAGCAGATAGACATCCGCGTCATTGTCATCGATCAGCAGGATCCGGAATGTTTTCAAGGCGGGTGCGGGCGTCATGCGCTGGCTCCATTTTCGAGCGGCAGCGTAAAGCAAAACTTTGCTCCGTGCTCCGGTTCGCTCTCCACCCAGATGCGGCCGCCGCGCCGCTCCACTACTCGCTGGCAGATCGCCAAGCCGATGCCGGTGCCGGGGATCTCTTTGCCATGCAAGCGCTTAAATACGCCGAAAACCTGTTCGTGATACTCGGGGGCAATACCG
>JAYVRS010000674.1:0-1571 GCA_043776185.1 Bryobacteraceae bacterium
GGAAACGGCACGGGGATCTTCCTGAGGTCGATCAGTGAAGCGCGTGCTGCGAGGAATATCGCCACATCCGGCCGACGCACCGTGTTGCTGGAAAGCACACAATCGATTTCGCTAAATGCCATCCCGCCCGGATGGCCCCCGAAATAATCGGTTACCCTTCGTTCGACTTGAGAACGGATCTTTGCATGCAGTGGGGTGGGACTCGACAACGGGATCAGCTCTCCTTCGATTAACTCAAAATGCTCGTTTTCCGCAGTTTCGAGCTGGGCGAACTGTTCGGCGGTTAATAGAGTTGTGGTCGTGCCCATGCGCAATGCTCCCTCTTCAGGATACTTTAAGTGTTATGTCCACGCTCACTCGCCGCGCCTTACTCGGTACTAGTCTCGTACTGGCACAAGCACCCGCCAGACGTCCGAATTTTATCGTCCTCTATACAGATGACCAAGGCATCGGCGACCTCGGCTGCTACGGGGCCAAGGACGTCAAGACGCCGCACTTGGATCAACTTGCGGCGCGCGGGGTGCGCTTTACCAGTTGGTATTCGAACTCGCCGGTCTGTTCGCCTTCGCGAGCGGCTTTGGTGACCGGGCTTTACCCACATCGCACGGGGATTCGTAACTTCCTTCCGGGCCATTCGAAGCGCGATGTGCCTGGCTTGCGCCCCACCGAAGTGACGCTTCCGGGCCAGTTACAAAAAGCCGGCTATCGGACGGCGGCGGTGGGTAAGTGGCACTTAGGTTCCGTAGCCGCCAGCCGCCCGATGAAACAAGGTTTTGATGAGTTTTTCGGCTTCTATTCGGGTTGGATCGATAACTACTCGCACCGTTACTATCAGATGACGGCGGGCCATCCGCAAGAGATTTATCACGACCTGTGGCGCAACGAGACGGAGGCTTGGGAAGAGCCGGTTTATCACACCGAGCTCTTCACGCGGGAGGCGAAGGCGTTCGTCGAGCGCCAAACTGTGGCCCAGCCGTTTTTTCTCTATCTCGCCTATGGCGCTCCCCATTATCCGATGATTGCGCCGAAGAAATATGTCGAGCGTTTCCCGGCCTCGATGGACCATGACCGTCGTTTGCATGCCGGCATGCTGGCCGCCGTGGACGATAGCGTGGGCGAGTTGATGGCGGTGCTGAAGCGCCGCGGAATGGACCGGGATACGGTGATCTTCTTCCAGTCCGACAATGGGGCCACCAACGAGAGCCGTTCCGATTCGCAGGGTCGTCCTTATCGCGGTGGCTCGAATGCTCCGTACCGGGGTTACAAGGGAGGGCTTTTCGAGGGAGGCATCCGGATGCCGGCTCTACTGAGTTGGCCGGCGGGCGTGCCGGGGGGCCACGTGGTGGATGCGCCCGCGGCGACGATGGATATTTTGCCGACGTTTCTGGAGTGGGCCGGCGCTCCGCCCGCGGAATGCGATGGACGTAGCGTTAGCGCCATGGTGAAGTCGGGAGGGCCATCACCGAATGAGGCGCTCTACTGGGAGTATCAAAAGCAATTCGCCGTCCGGCAGGGCGATTGGAAGTTGATGGAGAACGGTACCACCGGATTGGGTGATGCGGCACTGGCCC
>JAYVRS010000675.1:0-1571 GCA_043776185.1 Bryobacteraceae bacterium
GAAGATGGCCTCCAATCGCAACATCATGCCGGGCTTCGGCAAGCCGGCTGAGGTCGACGTGCCGCGCGAGTTCGATTACGACATGTGGCTGGGACCTTCGTCCTCAGCCAAGCCCTATTCGCCGCACCGGGGCATCTACCACTTCCGCTGGTTCTGGGATTTCTCCGGCGGGCAGATGACCAATCTGGGCGCGCACTCCATCGACATTATGCAGTGGTATCTCGATCAAAAAGGCCCCCTGTCCGCGTCATCCATTGGCGGCCGTTACGCGCTGGACGACGACGGCGAAACACCGGACACGCAGGACGCGCAGTTTGAATACGGCGGCTTCACGGCCACCTGGGCCCACCACGAAGCGAGCCGCGGCCGAGGAGGGGTGCCGGGCCTCGAGTTCTTCGGCACCAAAGGCTCCATGACCATCGATCGCGGCGGCTTCGAAATTTTCCCTGACCCGAAAATCAACCCCGGCAATGCGATTCCGGTCTTCAAAGGGCAACCGGTGGGCGGCGTCGCGCGCAGTGAAGCCGTGCCTGAGCCGTGGGTGGCCGCGCGCAAAGAAAAGGGATCCTCCGATGAACAGTTCGATCTGCATGTGCGAAACTTCTTGGATTGCGTCAAGTCAAGAAAAAGGACGATCGCCGACGTCGAGGATGGCCACTGGACGGCCCTGGCTTGTCACCTCGCCAACATCTCGTTGCGCGTGGGCCGCAAGCTGAAGTGGGACCCGTTGAAGGAAGAGATCGTGGGCGACGCTCAGGCAGCGGCCATGATGCGCCGGCCCTATCGCAAGCCCTGGGATCAGGTTTTGCGTTCCTTATTGGCGTAGTTTGCCTGACGGCCTGCGCTCACCGGACCAGCGGTTTGGTGCTGGCCGTAAATGCGCCCACCGTCACCATTTCGCACGCCGAAATCCCAGGCAAGATGCCAGCGATGGCGATGGACTTCCGCGCGACGCCCGCCGAGTTGCGCGACTTGCATCCCGGCTCGCGCGTGGACTTTGTCATGTCGCGCGGTCAAGCCAAACGCATTCGTCTAATCGGCATGGAGACCGACATCCCGCTCAAGAAGCCCGCCGAAACTTTGAAGCTGGGCGACGAGGTCCCGAACTTCACTTTGCGCGACCATCGCGGGCAGGCCTTCGACCTGGCCAGTACCCGAGGCCAAGTAGTGGCGGTCGATTTTATTTACACGCGCTGCCCGTTGCCCGAGGTTTGCCCGCGGCTCTCCGCGAACTTCGCCCGGGTGCAAAAGCAATTCGCGGGCCGCGAGGTGGTGCTGCTCTCCATCACGCTCGATCCACAGTACGATACCGTGCCCGTGCTGAACGAGTATGCTAAGAGATGGCGCGCCGATGGGCAAACTTGGCGGTTGTTGACGGGGGAACTGAACAGCGTCGCAAAAGTGGCGGCTCGATTTGGCATGGTTTACTGGCCGGAACAAGGCTTACTGACCCATACATCGATGACTGGCGTTATCGATCAACAGGGGCGATTGCGGGCGATCATTGAAGGGTCGTCTTATCAGGCTCAGCAACTCGGAGACCTGATCGAACGGATACGGAGCGAACGATG
>JAYVRS010000676.1:0-1570 GCA_043776185.1 Bryobacteraceae bacterium
AGCCGGGGCATGAATTCGGTGCCCAGATAAGGAACGCTGCCGAGGGCGATGGCGAGGGGAATCAACGCGCCGGCGAGAGCCCAGAAGGGGCGGGCCAACACGCCGGTGATGGCGGCGCGGTATCGGGCCGCCAGCCATTCGTACCAGCGAAAGGTCTTCTCTTTCACCTCACCTTTGAATAGGTAACTGGCCGCCACTGGGACGGCCGTAAGCGCTAAGGCGAGCGAGCCCAGCAGCGAAGCGCAGACGGTGATCGCCATCGGGCGGAACATGCGGCCTTCGAGGTCTTCCAAAAAAAAGACCGGCAGGTAAACGGCGATGATAATCAACACGCCGAACAGAATCGGGCGGGCCATTTCGTGGGCCGAAGCGCGAATGACGGCGGGATCGCCGGGACGGCCATGCAGGCGGCGAAGCGAGTTCTCCATCATCACCACCGCGCCGTCCGCCATCATGCCGAAGTCGATGGCGCCCAAGCTCATCAGGTTGGCGCTGACGCCAAACAGCGCCATGCCCATGAAGCCGAAGAGCATCGACAAAGGAATGACGGCGGCGACGATCAAGGCCGCGCGGATATTGCCGAGAAAGAGCATGAGGACGGTAACGACTAAAAGCCCGGCTTCGAGTAAGTTGCGGCGCACGGTGGCGATCGTGATGTCAATCACTTCGCTTTGGTCGTAGAAGGGAGTGACTCTGGCTCCGGCCGGGAGGCGCAGGCCGGCGAGACGATCCTTGACGCGTTCGATGACGACCCGCGAGTTGCCGCCTTTCAGCATGATGGCGGTGGCGCTTACCGTTTCGCCGCGGCCATCGCGGAGCACCGCGCCTTGACGCAGAGCCGCTTCAACGCGAACTTCGGCCACATCGCGGACCAGCACGGGCACTCCCTCACGTTCGCTGAGAACGACCTGGCCGATGTCCTCCACGGTGCGGAAGCGGCCCATCCCCATCACGGTGAATTGCTCGGCGTTCTGATTCACAAATCCCCCGCCAAAATTTTGGTTACTGGCTTGTAAGCGATCCAAGACGTCGCGGGCGGTGAGCCGATAGCGGATCAGAGCCGAGGGGTCCACTTCCACCGTGATCTGGCGCGTTTCGCCGCCCCAGGCGTTCACTTCACTGATGCCAGCCAGCGTGCGAAGCTGGGGGCGAATTACCCAGTCCTGCAGCGTCTTGCGATCGAGTAACGAGATATTCGGGTTATCGATCGTGTATTGGTATAGCTCGCCAAAGGCCGTGGCGACGGGGCCTAGCGTCGGCTCAAGCCCTTGCGGCAAGCGGCTGCGGACTTCGCGTAGACGTTCATTCACTAACTGCCGCCCAAAGTAGAGGTCAACCGAGTCGTCGAGCACGATGGTAACCATCGACAGGCCCAGCTTGGAGATAGAACGTAACTCGCGGGTGCGGGGAATGCCCATCAGCGCGGTTTCAATCGGATAAGTTACTTGGCTTTCTACTTCAGTGGGCGACATAGGCCCAGCTTCCGTAATTACCAATATTTGGTTGTTAGTCAGGTCAGGGAAAGCGTCCACCGGAAGGTTGAGCGCCACGTAGATACCCAACGCGACGA
>JAYVRS010000677.1:0-1569 GCA_043776185.1 Bryobacteraceae bacterium
GACGCAAAACTCGAGGCCAGAATGGTTCGCTATTCCTTTCCTGTAGGGCTCTTTCATCCCCTACCACATGCCGGTTTATCCCGGCGCACTGCCAGGCACTTTTTCGGGGGACCGAAATGAAACCCATCTTCGTTCCACTTTGAACCTTCAAGGTTTATTTTGCAACGCCTTCACCGCGCTCACCTCAGCTAACTCATTGTAAACAATCGCAGCCCTGACTCGTGTTGGCCCTTCTAAAAAGTGCCTGGCACTTCATTTTCTGGCACTTCATTTTTGCCCGATACGAGTCTCTACTCCTTCGCCCTTGACATGAAGATGCGCCGGGCCATGGTCGCCGCTTCGGGTATAGTGCTGGATCGTCACTCCCTCCTCAGCGACGATTGAATTCCAGTGCCGGGCACATTCTCGGGGACCGAAATGAAACTACCTCGTCGTCCCACTTTGAAACGTCAGGTTCATTTTGAAACGTCTCCACAGCGCTCACTTTCTCTAACTCATTGTAACCACTCGCCAACCCGACTTGGCCCCCAACGTGCCTTAATCAACCGCGTGCGACTTCCTCGTGACTTCCGTCCGCAACAGCTCTACGCTATCACCCAGCGCGGCAATCAGGGCCAATGGGTCTACCGCGACAACGAGGATTTTGAGCAAGCTCTCATCTACATGCGTAAGTACACCACGCTCCACGGCGTGAAGATTCACGGCTGGTGCCTCCTCCATAACCACGGCCATTGGATTTTTGAAGCCAGTACGCCGGATTCCATTTCCAACGTCATGCGCGATATGCAGAGCCGCTATTCGCACTATCTCAACGTCAAGTATCGCGAGACGCCCTGGGTGATGATCGCGCCCCTGTTTGGCTGCAAAGATATCGACCATTTCGCGCCCTACCTACGCATGGGACCCGTGAATTGGACGCCGCGTTTCGATGCCCGTTTTCTCGATGCCAAGGGCCTTCGTGAGTTTCTCCGCTATATCGAACTCAATCCCATCCGCGCCGGGTTAGCGCAGGAGGGACGGCCTTGGCCTTGGTCCAGTGCTCGCGCGCATAGCCTCGGTCACGATCCCGACGACTTACTCACCTTCGACCTCTGGCGTTATATCTTCGGCAACCCGGACACCATCCTCGCCGACTGGCCGACTTACGTCAACGGTCCCCTCAACGAAGTCCGCACCAACGCTGTTCGGCTCCGCCAACATTCCGGTTCCCGCGCGAACCGGCCCACGGGTTGGGTGTCCAGCCCGGGTCCACCGGCGGGCTGACTTGGCCTTCGCCGCTCTCCTGCCCCGCCGTCCACTTACTGCTCTTGCCTCTGCTCCCGTTAACCCCGAGTTCATTTCGCCTCGCCTTACACCGTCGTCCGACGGCTTAGATCCCCTTTGCCTTTCCGCCTCCCCACGCCCCTTTTCAATACCCACTTTGACCCTTCCCTGCCAAAGTGACCGGCACTATTTATTCCTATTTATTCTCGTCTCCAAGATTCGACCGGTGAGCCGCATCGCAGGCGATCCGCTTCGTGCCCTCCCCCATGTACTTCCAAGCCTTGGCGAGTGTTTCCGCATCGGCCG
>JAYVRS010000678.1:0-4979 GCA_043776185.1 Bryobacteraceae bacterium
CCGGCGAGTACGCCACCGAAAGCGAAGTAATCCGGGACGGCCTGCGCGTCCTGATGGCCCGTGACCGCGCTATGGATAGCTGGCTGCATCAAGCAGTGGGGCCAGCCTATGACGCGCTGAAGGCCAATCCTGCGCGTGCTGTCACCATTGACCAAGTACGGGCAACACTCGCGGCCGAATCCACGGAGTGGCACCATTTTGGGGAAAAGTGACAACGGGTTTCATGGGCACTTTTGATTGTACTGGGGTTGGGCGGTGGGGGGAGAGTCGGCTATCCGGGAAGTTCTGAATTCCTGTTTGCCGTTCATGAACTGGTTCTCAGCGAAAAATTGGACGACGGAGCCGGCGGTCCTGCCGACGAGGGATACGATCGCGAAGAAGGCGAGGTAATTGAACTAACTAACATGGCGAAAATGTGGGCGCGTTTCGAATACGGCCACATTTTCTTGCGCATAACTAGTTATTTATGAATGAGTTACCCGTCGGCGGGGCCACCCCAGGGCTGGCCCCGTACCCTCAGGGCTGGCCCCAGGGCTGGCCCCGTACCCTCGCAAGTACAGCTTGTCCTCCGAATTTGCGGCGCTGATGGCGTGGGAGGTCCGATTTCAGCCATGGGAGGTCCGATTTCCGCCAGTTACCAATTCGTGGCTAAAAACCAGTAGTAGGAGTATACTATCCTCATAGCTAAAGATAGCTTAGGGTGTCCTCGGAAACCTCTTTGCGAGTTAGGCCTGGCTGAGGCACAACTCATCTAGCAACGACCATCTACTCACTCCGAGGACCACCCGCCTCTCCTGATTCGACATTACTATGCGCGATGAAATCGAAAAGCAACTTCTCGTTGAATGCGATAAGCATATTCGGCGTCATATGGTCACACTGAGAGCCGCTGCTGCAATCCGAGACAAATACCACAAGCGGACTGGCAAGCCCGCAGGGCAACCGCAGTCTCGAACGCCTCGACACTGGAGTCTGGATCAACTGTTTAATCCTTACTATGTTCGAAGTCACGCCGCGACGATAGCTCATGCATTGTCAATACGTTTGCGGGAGGGCTCCTATAAACCTCGTCCTTCGCTTAGAGTACAAGTGCCAAAACCGCGAGGAGGCACGCGAGGGATCAGCATCTTCACAATTGTAGACTCGGCAGTGTCAACATGGCTATTTAAGAGACTGCTAGAGCGAAATTGTGCAGGGTTTAGTAATTATTCTTACGCCTATCGTTTTGACCGTAATGCTCAACACGCAGTCGACAATCTTTCTCGCGCCCTGATTGGACGACAACGCGCATATTTATTGGAGTACGACTTTACGAAGTACTTTGATAACATCTCCCACAAATACCTCATTGACGTGATACACCGGTACGGAAAGATTAGCCCAAGGGAAGACAAATTGATCGGGTCATTCCTCGATTATGAATACGCTGAGGACTTCGAAGCATATCGGACGGGGGCATTTAAGAAGTCGGACAAAGGCTTCCCCCAAGGGGCTGCCATCTCCCTCTTCTTTGCCAACGTCGCTTGCCTGGAGCTTGACAATGAGTTGGAGCGCACTGGTGCTGTTTTTGCTCGATATGCTGACGATACCGTCATCCTGTGCGAGGACTACGCTAACGCCCATCGTTGCGCCGGGTTAATGTTGGCGCACAGCGCGAGATCTGGAGCGCCGATTAACTTCTTGAAATCAGACGGTATCTCGTTGCTTGCAGATGGAAATGGCCCCCTCGAGCTCAAGGCAAAGAAGGGGTTCGTCTTCTTAGGCCACTATATCACGTGGTCTGGGATTTCACCTTCGCCGGCAACTGTAGCGCGCATTAAAAAGAATTTGTCATCTATCATTCATAAAAATTTATTACTTTATATCAAACGGGGCGAGGTTAACCGTGACCGATTTGCAAAGGGTATCGACTGGGACCTTATCACCTGCTTGAATGAACTCCGGCGATATATCTACGGATCTTCGTCAGAGTTTCACGTTGAGCAGGCACTAAACAAGAAGCGACCCCTTAGCCTTTCGACGTGTGCTCTTAGCCACTTCCCTTTGGTCGGCAAGCCGACATTATTCATTCAACTCGATGGCTGGCTGGCCGATAACACTTTTCGAGCGTATTGCCTCCGGCGAAAGATCCTGAAAGAAATGGGCGTGGATCTCCTGCCACTCGCAAAGTCGGAATTGATCGGCGGATCTTGGTATACCGATTCAATTAGAAACGAGGCCAAACTGCCAAGTTTTGTTAGATCCTGGCGCTACGTGAGAAAATGCTACCTCGCCTACGGGCTCAAACACTTCCCGACTCCCCCTGAGCAGTCTTCGTAGTCGCGAATACCTGGAATGCTGCCTATCTTGTCGTGTTTCCAAGCGAATGGAACGAACCCTAGTACTGCGTCAGCCGCTGCCATGAAGTCCAGGAACGTGCCGTTAATCTGACGGATGCCAAGTCTGTCCGACAGCATCTCTCTCAGATTTTGATCATCTCGGGGAAAGACGGCGTACCACGGAATGGTCCGTTTTTCGGCAGGGTTTCGTAAGTTGTAGAGTTCCGCCATGATATCCATGTCCTGCAACCCGTACCCAACGAATACAACACACTTGCCGTCTAGGTCGGACAAGCAGCTCTTGACCATCTTACGTCGGCAACCCAGGATCTCAAGGTAATCGAATTGACTGATGACTAATCCTCCGTCGCCGACCGCCATGTGGCGACGATCAAGTGAACCATGCGGTCTAAATAGCGGGGTGTGCTGCGAGCAATCAAGTTGCTCGGCCGTGTGATATGGCCGAAGAGTGCCCAAGTTTTCGGTGCTGGAATGGAGAGCCCAACCCTTTTCGACTAAGCTGTCATAGTTAGTGGTTAGAATTGCCCGCGGGTGCAAATAGGGTAAGACCGAGTGTTGCCACAGCGGGAACGGAGCATTAAATTCTGCGAAGAGGAAATCGAGAAGAGCCGCCCGGCCGCATTTGCGCTCCACTAGAGCTGCTGCATGCTCAAGTGTCACCAGCCCAAGTTGAGCAGGGTCAAACTCAGCAGGTTCCTTCACCATGAACTTGCGCCACAACTTGTTTCGAAGGTAGTAGGCGGTTGGGATCGGCTCTCCGTCTTGACCTACTGCTCCTACTGAGGCACCTGCGCCGATGAAAAGTACGAGCTTGTTTTTGTAGTGTTCCCAGTTCTGAATAAAATTGTCCATATTGGGTCCAAGATCACCAGACGTTCGCTTGTGAGGGTCAATAGTAATTGGTTTAAGCCCGTCGTCTCTGCTACTGGTATTCGGCTCACTCATAGAGATCTTCGACGATATCATACCTGACTGTCGGGAATCGGTTTGGGCACCCGCGCGATACCCGTCTGATGGTTACGGGGGAAACGACCGCATCCACGGGGTGGCACCATTTTGGGGAAAGTAACATAAGAATGAGAGGTTTGCCGATGTCGTAGTGCGGAAATGGAGCCCGATACGCCGCAGAATGACCTCGTCGGAGAGAAGATGGAAATCCTGATCTCGGCTTCGCCACCTGGAGGTGGAGACCGCCTCCCCGGCTGCGGGTGCCGCGTGGTTCGCCCATGATCGCGCGAGCGCAGTACTCCAGAACGCGATCCGTCCTGAGGTTGGCGGAAGGTTTGGCCTATGATCGGAGCATGATGGATGTCAAACAAGCGGTCACCGCCGTGCTAATGAAGATGCCCGAACTATTCGCCGATTTTACTGATTTCCGCCTGGAAGAGGTCGAAAAAGCGCCGAATTCGCGCTGGCTCATTACGATTAGCGCCATTCCGCCGATTCCCAGCGGGCAAGGTGCGAACGTGAGTTCGATCGCCGCCATCTTCAAGCCCGAAGAGCGGCGTGTGTATAAAGTTGCGTCAATCGAGCCCGAAACTGGCGAAGTGGAGACGGTTAAGATTCGCAACCTAAAATGACCTACGATCCTTACGAGTTAATTACCAATCTCTTGCTCGTATATTTGGTCGGTTGTTGCGGGGAGCACCTTCTTTCTCAATGCCACACGACCGGCCAATATGAGGAGGAATTCGAGGACATTTAAAGTCCTGGTCGAATTGTTCGATAAAGTCCAAACGACGCCAAATATACTGACCGAATTGAGTAATCTCGGGAATATGGAGCTTGGCGAACCGTTCCTGGAGAAACTTAAGCTGTTTGTCGAGTCTGCCGATGAGGCTAACCGACAGCGCGCTGGTCCAAAGGCCGTCAGGGAGATTTCGAGTTTCTTCCGGTAATGGCGCTTACGCGAAACACGTTAGCGCCATCAAGGTTACGTCAGCGGCTTCATTTTTTCTCAGTAAATTGGGCGTACAAATCCGCGACGCTCATCTCGGCGGGATGGATGACTAAGCGCCAGGTAAACGCCAGTTTCTGGCCCTTACTGAGCTTAGTGATATTCTCCGCAGCCGCCGGATCGAATGATTTCTGGCCGAACGGATTCAAGCTGAACATGCCGTAATCCCGGGCGTGCCAGTAAGTAGGAAAATGCGGATTGCCAGGATGATCCATAATGGCCACGCCTAGTTTTTCCCCATCGAGATCGGCCTGATAATCTACCCATTTGGCGCGCTTGCCCCAGATGTTCACCATGCCGGTGCGGCCTTCGGAATCGGTCATTTTCATGCCCCGTTTTTCGGTAAAGGCTTCGGCCAAGCGGATGGCGAAGGCGCCTTCCTTGGTGTCGCCGAGGGTGACGTCGGTGGTGGCCGTGAGCGTGATTTTCGTATCGACGGTACGCAGTTTGGCGTCGCCGGAGAAGGTCATTTCGCGCGATTCAGACAGCAGGCTCTTGCCGTCGGGGTCCTGCCAATCCATCAGCGCCGTCAGCGTTCCGGTCGCCCCATCTTTCCACTTGACGCTCTTGACGACAATCTTCCCGATCTTGCCTTTTTTATAAGACGGGTCATTTTCCCAGAACTTCACGCCGTTGACATCGTCATAGCTGAACCACAGGCCGCGGTGGTGCAAATGGTCGCG
>JAYVRS010000679.1:0-1565 GCA_043776185.1 Bryobacteraceae bacterium
CACCAGTACTCTGCTTACCCTCCTCCTCCTTAGTTTGGCTAATATGCCGGCTAAAGAGAAGCAACTTGTTCAGCCTAAAGAGTTTGCGCCTGGACGGCCATTCTCCCCCGGCATTATTGCCAACGGCACCCTCTATGTGGCGGGCCAGATCGGTCAGGACTTGAAGACCGGCAAGATGGCCACCACCTTTGAAGAAGAGGTGAAACTGACGCTGGAAAATATCGGCGTCATTTTGAAAGAGGCGGGCTACGACTATAGCGATGCCGTCAGTGTGACGGTCTACTTGACGGACATTGCCCTGTTTCCTCGGATGAACGCGGTCTATGTACCGTTCTTCCCCGAGCCGCGCCCGGTCCGCGCCACCGTGGCGGTGAATAAGCTGGTGGGCACCGCGCAGATCGAGATCAGTCTGACGGCGTGGAAGGATACCAAGGGGAAGGGCAAAAAAAAGGCGAAGAAGTAGATACGCCTATAAGGCGCTTATCGGGCTTAGTCAAGAATTCAATGGTCGGCAGGTTCGGGTGCCGCCCCGCCGGGCCAGCTAAGCACGATAGAATACGAGGTGAACGCGACATGATCGAAACTAAGACCCCCGTAGAAGTCCTGGTGGACACCAATCCGCAGGAAACGTCCGAATGGCTGGAAGCATTTGACGAAGTGCTCGAAGCCGGCGGCACCGAACGCGCCAATCAGCTGTTGAACCTCTTGCTCGACCGGGCCACCAACCGTGGCATCAGCTCCGGCCAGCGTTTCAACACGCCTTACTTGAATACGATTCCGGTATCGGCCGAAGTGCCCTACCCCGGAGACCGGGAGATGGAGCGCCGCATTAAGTCGATCATTCGCTGGAATGCGATGGCGACCGTGGTACGAGCTAACAAGTACGACGCCGGCATCGGCGGGCACATTTCGACTTACGCATCACAGGCGACCTTCATGGAGGTCGCCTTTCATCATTTCTTCCGCGGTTCTTACGGTGACCAAGCCGGAGACATGGTCTATTTCCAGGGCCACGCTTCTCCCGGCGTCTATGCGCGGGCCTTTGTGGAAGGGCGTCTCTCTGAGGAGCACCTCAAGAACTTCCGGCACGAGTTGCGGGACTCGCCCGGGCTCAGCAGTTATCCGCACCCCTGGCTGATGCCGGACTTCTGGCAGTTCCCCACCGTTTCGATGGGCCTCGGCCCCATCAACTCGATCTACCATGCGCGCTTCCTGCGCTATCTCGAAAATCGCGGCATTATTCCGGCCACCGGGCGCAAGGTGTGGGCCTTCCTGGGCGACGGCGAAACCGACGAGCCCGAATCATTGGGTGCGCTCACCTTGGCTTCGCGGGAGAAGCTGGATAACTTGATTTTCGTGGTGAATTGCAACTTGCAGCGTCTGGATGGCCCGGTGCGCGGCAATGGCAAGATCATCCAGGAATTAGAGGCCGCTTTCCGCGGCGCGGGCTGGAATGTGATCAAGGTGATCTGGGGCTCCAGTTGGGACAAATTGCTGCAACGCGACAAGAGCGGCATGCTGCTGAAGCGCATGGAAGAGTGTCTCGACGGCGAGTACCAAGCCTT
>JAYVRS010000680.1:0-4966 GCA_043776185.1 Bryobacteraceae bacterium
CGGAAAATCGCCGGGCCGGTTTTCGTGGCATAGCAGCGGATGCCCTCGAACACCGAACTGCCGTAGCTGACGACGTGGGAAAGTACGTGAATTTTGGCATCTTCCCAGCGAATCCACTGTCCGTTGTGCCAGATTTTGTCGGTAGGCTTCATTTCGGTATTATACCTGCAAGGAGATTTGCATGATGCAACGTCGTATTTTAATCGCTATGATCTTTTCGCTGCAGGTTCTTAGCGCCGCCGATAAAGCACCCAAGCCGCCCAAACCGGTGAAACAGCGCGAGCTGAAGCCTGGCTTTACAATGTTTCCGGTGGTCCAGGATATTGAGATGGGCAAAGCGGCGATCAAAGAGATCGAGCCCACGATCACGATTCTAAATGACCCGGCCATGACCGCCTACATCAAGCGCCTAGGCGACTCGATCACCAGCCAGATCCCGAATCCGCCGTTTCCTTTCGTCTACAAGATGGTGAACGATCCGCAGATCAATGCCTTCTGCGTACCCGGCGGCTTCGTTTACGTAAACACGGGCATTCTGATCAACGCCGAGAACGAAGGCCAGGTGGTGGGGGTGATGGGCCATGAGATCGGCCACGCCATCCTGCGACATTCCGCGAACCAGATGTCCAAGGGTATGTTACTGCAGGGTTTGGCCACTGCGGGTGCCATGGTGGGTGAAATGAAGGGCGGGGTGGCCGGAATGGCCGCGCAAATCGGGAGTGGTCTGGGCGCGCAGATGATGGCGATGAAATTCTCTCGCAACCACGAGAAGGATGCGGACGCTTTCGGCTCGCGCCTGATGTCGAAGGCCGGCTACAATCCGCTGGAGATGGCCCGCTTCTTTGAAAAGATGGAGCAGATGTCCGGAGGCAAGCAAGCGGGCGGCGTAGCCGGATGGATGTCCTCGCACCCGAATCCCGGCAGCCGTGTACAGCTGGTGGAGCAAGAGATCCTGGCCATGCCGCAGGCTAGCTATAACGCGAACACCGGTGACTTCGCCCGATTCAAAGCCGCCGCCACCAAGGTGGTACCGGCCAAGCCGAAGGTGGTGACCCAAGGGCAGGGAGGTGCCCCTGCCCCCGATTCCACCACGGTGAGAGGCTTCAGCTATTTCCGCGGACAGAGCTTTGAGATCTCCTATCCGAAGAATTGGCAGGCTCAGGGCAATCCCGAGGCCGACAGCGTGACGATGGCTCCTACGGAAGGCATCAAGCAAGCCGGTGAGGGCGTCGCGATCGGTTTGGGCGTCATCGTCAGCCGTTACAAGGCCCAGAGCGGTAGAGGCGATTTAGCCAGGGATACCGAAGCGCTGGCGGCGGAGACGCTCAAGAGCAACAATGGCATGAAGCAAACTCAGGCACCCGTCAGCCGCACCGTGGACGGTCAGCCCGCGTTGTTAACCACCTTCAGTTCTCCCTCGCCGCTCGAGAACGGCAACGAAGTGGACCTCCTGGTAACGATCCAACGGCCCGACGGCTTACTATACTTGGTGCTGATCTCGCCCGAGTCGCAGTGGAGAAATGTCGAATCTGTATTCGATCAAATCATTGGATCCATTCGACTTGCAAAGTAAATTTGACAGCTTGCTGTTCGATTTCGACGGTGTCGTGGTCGACAGTGAGCCAATTCACTTTAACTGTTGGCTGGAACTACTTCATCCGCTTGGAATTAAGCCCACGTGGGAGTGGTTTATTGCGAATTGTGTAGGAATTGCCGACACAGAACTATTCGATACGATTGCCAGTCTGAACCCGGCGGCCACCGGCGACCAGGTGCGGGCCGTCTATCCAGCCAAGACGGCACTGTACCGCGAGACCATGCGAGTGTCACCACCCTTTGCACCGGGCATTCACCGGCTGCTGGAACACTTGACGCTTGCCGGCCTGTCGCATGGATTGGTGACCTCTAGCTCGCAGGAGGAAGTGATTCCCATTCTGCGAGCTGGGGGGCTAAACTTCAACCCCAGGATCTTTCGGGACGACGTCACGTTTCGCAAGCCGCACCCGGAGCCTTATCTGAAAGCGGCGGCGGCCTTAGGGGGCAGGCGCATTTTGGCGATCGAGGATTCTGAGCATGGAGCGACCAGTGCGCGCGACGCAGGTCTGGAGGTATTGAAGATCGCCAACGCACAAGAGCTCGATATGAAGCTTCGGCTGGCATTGATTCGCGAGTTGACATAATATGTGTTATCGGAAGCAACAGAAGTATCGAATTCAGAGTTTGGGAACGTTTCCTTTCAATGGGCACCTGCCTTGGCCGTTAATGCGGCGGTTGCGTTTCGATTCGGCGGATACGACTGTCGTGATTGATGACGAGTTCGGCCATCGTTTGGAAGACTTTCGCGAGTTCGGAATGCCGTTCGGCGAGTTGGCTGGTGATAATATCCACCTTTAGCGTTAGTTCGTTGAGGTTGGCCGTGAGTTGGTTCAGGCCCCTATCGAGTTCGCCGGTTTTGAGAGTGAGCAGATTGAGCTGTAGGCTTGTTTGCTGAAAACGTTCGTCAATGGTCATGACAGAATCTCCGTCCCTCCATTATAGAGCGGTTGAGGTACGCTATACTCCGCGGCGCTTGACGTCGATGTTGAGCCGCTTGATCTTCTGATTGAGCGTCGAAAGCGGAATGCGCAGCACTTCGGCCGCCTCGGTCTGCGACCAGTTGGCACCTTCCAAGGCGTCGACGATGCGGGTGCGCTCAAAGTCGGCCACCACTTCGTAGAGTGAGGCGTCTGGAGCCAGATTGCCGGCGGAGTCACGACGGATGCGCAGGCCGCCGGCTTGCAGGAGATGGTCCGGCAGGACATCGGCGCCCACTACTTGCGCAGACGCCAGGACGACGGCGCGCTCGACGACGTTTTCCAGCTCGCGGACGTTGCCGGGCCAGTTATGGTCGATCAGCACCTGCATCGCTTCCGGGTCAAAGTGCAATTGACTCTTCCCATTGGCCCCCATCATCTTCTCGTTCTCGCGGCAGTAGACGTTGAAGAAGTGATCCACCAACGGCGGAATGTCCTCCTTGCGATCGCGCAGGGGCGGCAGATGGATCGGAATCACATTCAGGCGGTAGAAAAGGTCCTCGCGGAACTTCCCTTCCTCCACTAGCCTGCGCAGATCGGCGTTGGTGGCGGCGATGATGCGCACGTCGACTTTTACCGTTTCGTTCGAGCCCAAGGGCATGAACTCTTTTTCCTGGATGACGCGCAGAAGCTTGGCCTGGGTTTCGGCGCCGATGGTGCCAATCTCGTCGAAGAAGATGGTGCCGCGATCGGCCATCTCAAAGTAGCCCTTACGCGAACTGACGGCTCCGGTGAAGGCGCCCTTCAGATGGCCGAAGAGGGTGGATTCCAGGAGGTCCGGCGGCAAGGAACCCGAGTTGACGGCCACAAACATCTGGGAGGAGCGGGCGGAGTTGGCATGGATGGCCTTGGCGATGACCTCTTTGCCGGTTCCGGTTTCGCCGGTGATGATGACGGTAGACCGCGTGGGTGCCACCTGAGCCACCATATCCAACACCCGGATCATGCGATCGCTTTTCCCGACGATGTTGGGAAATTCGTAGCGCTGCTTGAGGGCGCGTTTGAGCTGGAGATTCTCGCTCGCCAGACGCCGCGACTGGATCATGCGATCGATTTCGATCACCAGCTTGTCGTTGTTCCAGGGCTTCGAGAAGTAGTCGTTCGCGCCGGCCTTGACGGCTTGCACGGCCACCTCAATGGAGCCATAGGCGGTAATCAGGAAAATGGGCGTTTCGTTGTCGCGTTCCCGCAGTTCGGTGATCACTTCGATGCCGCTTTTGTCGGGCAGCATGAGGTCCAACAGAACCAGGTCGTATTGGGCCGATTCTACGCGTTCGATGCCTTCGTTGGCGGTAGAGGCGAGCACCACCTGATAGCCTTCGAGCGTCAGTAGCGCTTCGAGCGACTCGCGAATATCCGCCTCATCGTCGATGACGAGGATGCGCCCGCGGATGGCATCGAGAATGACATCGTCGGGCGGAAAGTTGGTCAAGGCGGGAGTGCGAGGTTCAGGCATTCGGCATCAGGCATTCGGCATCAGGCATTCGGCAAGCTAGCGGACGGGAACTCCAGCCGGAAGCGAGTTCCGACTCCAGGGCGGCTATCGACCGTGATCGACCCGCCATGTTCCTGCACGATACCATAGGAGACCGACAAGCCCAAGCCAGTTCCCTTCTTCGGCGCTTTGGTGGTGAAGAAAGGATCGAAGATGCGGGGCAGCACGTCGACCGGAATGCCGCTGCCGTTATCGGCCACGTCAATGGCGGCAAGGTGATCGCCGATGGCGACGGTGGAGATGGTAAGCTGCTTCCCTTCCCCCCTTACGGTACCGTCCATAGCGTCCCGAGCATTGATGAACAAGTTCAAAAGCACCTGCTGCAACTTGCCGGAGTTGCCTCGCACCGAGGCCACGCCTTTGGCCAAATCCAGATTCACTGTGACATTGGCTTCACGCAGTTGATGGTCAATCAGCGAGACGGTGTCGCGCACCAAGCGGTTCAGGTCAATGTCCGACACTTCCGTGGTGGAGGTGCGCGAAAAGTTCAGCAGCGAATTGACGATTTCGCTAGCCCGAAAAGTCTGCTTGGCAATCTTCTCCAGCAGTACTGACTTTTGCACGTCGCCGCCCAATTGCTTGGCCAACATCTGGGCATAGGTGGAGATAACGGCAAGCGGCGTGTTGACTTCATGCGCCACGCCCGCGGCCAGCAATCCGATGGAACTGAGCTTGTCGGCTTGCACCAATTGGCGCTCGAGTTCGGAACGGTCCGTGATGTCGTCGAAGAGAATGATGCGGCCGATCTGCTGGCCGTCTTTCGAAACCAAGGGCGCGATGGCGATATTCAAGATGGCCTCGCGTTGCACGGGTGCCGCCACGACGGCCACCGCAGCAGTGGTGCTATGGGTCGACGAACTACCGTAGCCACGTCGGCCGTTGCCATGGGAGCCGCCAT